>NZ_JCBANA010000050.1:0-49934 GCF_059760725.1 Achromobacter sp. 1014246743 | reverse complement strand
CCGTGTGACGCGGCCTTGCGTCACACGGGGTGCGGCAGGGCAAAGGCGGCTCAGGCCGCCGCAGGCGCCAGCCGCGCTTCAAATGCCGCTGCGTCTTCCAGCAGCCAGAACACGCGGCCCCGGTTGGTCTCGTAGGCAAAATCGCGCAGCGACTTGCTGGCGGCCAGGTGCGCCGAGATGTCGCCCACCACCGCGCAATGCAGGTGGTAGTTGACGAACTTCTGGATCAGTTCGCCCGCGATGCGGGTGTCGAGGCGGAAGAAATCGGGATGCACGCGGGCGGCCGGCAGCACCAGCCACTCGGCCTCGTGTTCCCACGCGGCGCTGATCAGGTCGTTGGTGTCGTGTCCCGTGGCCAGGACGGGGCCGCTGTCTTGGAACATCAGGGCGCGCTTGCCGCCGATGTTGCGCAGGGTCGGTGGTGAAAATTGAGCGTTCATGTCCGCTAGAATAACGCCCGTCCACCGAAGTCTGCCAACATGATCCTCGCTGCCTGAACACATCGTTCGCTGCCGCGCCTGAACGCCGGCCGCTGCCCGCATCACGTTCATGGAGGCCTCATGCCTGCTCATACTTCGTTCGACCTCATCGCCCACAACCGGGCCGCCTGGGACCAGCTCGCCGTGCAAGACTGCGAATGGTCGCGGCCCGTCACCGTCGATCTCATTGCCGCCGCCCGCCACGGCGACTGGGCCGTGCATCTCACGCCCGGCCCCTTGCCGGCCGGCTGGCTCGACAACGTCACCGGCCTGTCCATCCTGTGCCTGGCGTCCGCCGGCGGCCAGCAGGCGCCGGTGCTGGCCGCGGCCGGCGCGCAGGTCACGGTGTTCGACCTGTCCGAACGCCAGCTGGAACAGGACCGCGCCGTGGCCCGCCGCGACGGCCTGGCGCTGACCTGCGTGCAAGGCGACATGCGCGATCTGTCGGCCTTTGCCGACCAGTCCTTCGATGTCGTTTTCCACCCGATTTCCAACCTGTACGTGCCCGACGTGCGGCCCGTGTGGCGCGAGTGCTTCCGCGTGCTGCGGCCGGGCGGCAGCCTCTTGTCCAGCTTCTACAACCCGGTGGTTTTCGTTGGCGACCGCGATCCGGCGCTGGCCGAGCAGGGCCTGATCCGGCCATTGCACGCACTGCCGTATGCCGATGTCGACGCCCTGGACCCGGCCGCGCTCGTCGCCAAGCGGGCTCGCGGCGAAGCGCTGGTGTTCGGCCATACGCTGCAGGACCAGATCGGCGGCCAGCTCGATGCCGGCTTTGTCCTGGCCGGCTTTCACGAAGACCGCCAGCCGCGGCCGCGCTTTGTGATCGACCGCTACTTGCCGACGTTCCTGGCGACGCGCGCGGTGAAACTCACTGGCGCGTGATGTCGTCGATCATCCGTTGCGTCTTGCCGTTCGGAAATTGCAGCACGTAGGCCTCGCGCGGGGACTGCTCGTTCATCCAGCTGCCTGCCAGGGTGCCCAGGCGATCCAGCACGGCATCGGACACGCCTGCCAGCAGCGCTTCCAGCCCCTGGGCGTGCGTGTCGGCGCGCGTGGGGAAGTAGTCGTGCGGACCAGGGCCCCATTGAAAAGGCTGGTTGGTCATGCCGTCCGGGAACAATGCCTGGCCCGAAACCTGCCGGCTGAAGTAGGGGATGTCGTGCTGCTGGTAGGCGCCGTACATGGCTTGCCGAAGCGCGTTCAGCTTGGCGGCATCCTGGCTGCACAGGGTGATGTCGGCGAGTTTGTCGTCCAGCGATTGGGTATGGGTGGTCCCGTCGTACAGGTCGTTCACCGCCTGCAGGGCGCTGGCGTTGAATGATTCAAAGCGCAGATCGCTCAGCACGGTGCGCTGGTCCCCCGTGCTGATGGGGTGATAGCGCAGGTGGAAATCCGGGATCGACGCATGAAACTGAGGCAACCCCTGGCCGGCGGCATCGCGTACGGCCTTCAGGCCCGCCGTTACGCCTTGGCCGAAAGGCTGGTGGTAGCGCGCGTAGAGGTTGTCGTCTTCCCCGTCGGGGGCGTGCCGGTTGTCAAGGTATTGCGTACCGTCCGGACCCACCGTGCGCAGGATGACCAGGCTTTCGATGACTTCACTGCTGGTGTCGGCCGGATGGAACCGGCCCTGGGCCACCGTGCAAGGGCTGCATAGCGGATTGTTGTCGGTCGCTCGCTGGAATGTATCGTTCAATATCATGCTGCGCATGAGGTCGTCGTACTCGGCCCGCGCCGCCACCTGGTCGGAAGGCACGCCATCCGCATCGAGCGGGCCCGGCTGGCGCGACAACAGTTGCGTCGCATAGCCGATGGCTTGCGGCGACAGCGCGAATTCCAGGTCCGTGAAATAGAAGCGGCCGCCGCTGACCATGATGTTCTCGTGGTGCAGGTCGCTGGCGCCGGCCAGCATCAGCGCGCCGATGGCCCGGCCCAGGTCGCCGAACACGCGCGGGGCGTCGGTCGCGTCGATCACATGGTCTTGCGCGTCGCCGTGGGGCAGGAACTGCACGTAGCCATAATCCACGCCCGCTTGCTGCCGCGGCAGAAAGCGGTAGGTCATGGCGTCCGCGCCGGCCATTTCCAGCAGGCTCTGGCGGGGGCCTTGGGCGTCGGGCGCCAGGTGTGCGCCGGAAAGCGCCTCGTCGATGCGCACGTCGCGCGGCTTGTACACGACCTGCCGGTCTGCGCCGAAGCTCAGGATGGCGACGCGGTTGCCCTGCTTGTGGGGGTCGCTGTCGGTCAGCCTGATGCCTTGCAGCTTGCCCGGCGCGTTGTCGCCGAAGAAGCGCGTGCCGATGTCGGCCTTGTCCTGGTCGACCCGGTTCAACAGCGTGTTCAGGCAGGTCACGAAGCCCGCGACTTCGCGTTGCAGATGCACGTTCAGGGCCGGCACGTCCTGATGCAGGCGGGCCAGGCCGCCCAGGCTGTCCAGGGTCGCGATCACCTCATCTGCGGATTTGCCGTTCAGCCCCTTGACCGTGCTGGCGGGCTGCATCGATTGCGCAAACAGCGCACGCACGATGTATTCCTCGATCCGCGGGGCCAATTGCGAGGCCAGGCGGCCGGCCAGTTCCAGCCGGGCCGTGCCGTCGGCCTGCACCAGGGCAGGCAGCACCTGCCTCAGGGCATCACGCAATGTCGGCACGATGAGCGCGCTGTGGGCACCTTCCGGCAGCTCGCATTCGCCCAGGACATAGTCCAGCGCGGTATCCATGTCCGAGGTCGAGGCGCCGGGCTGCGATGCCAGCTGCAAGGCGGCCATGCGCGTGGCTTCCCAGCCTTCGGCCTGCTGGATCAGCGTGGCAACGCGGCCGGCTGTCAGGGGCTGTATCGGTTCGCGGGCCAGCACGGCATCGGCGGCTTGTGGGCTCAGGCCCTGGCTCAAGGCATCGTGGAAGGCCTGCAGCACTGCCTGCTGCTGCGCGAACAACGGGCCTTCGAGCAGGTTGTCGCCAAACTCGATGACCTGGTCGAGCAACCAGGCCAGCCCGCTGCTCTCGGGCCGCGTGGTCAATGTCGGCGCCTGCGGATTCTGCCTGTCGATGTCGATCTGGTCGCTCGCCGCGCGGTTGGCGGCGATGTTCCTGAATTGGCTGATGTCAAAGCCCATGGCGTGCTCCTCAGGCTGGCATCCAGGTGCCGGGGGCAGGCGCGGCGCCGGCGGTATCGTCGGCCGGCGCCTGCAGCGACGCCTGCCAGCGCAGGGCGTTCTGGGCGAATGCCGCAATGCCGTCCGCCAGGTCCGGCACGGCGGGCTCGGCCAGCGGCCGGCGCGCGCTGAGGATGGCGGTGTCGCCCTGGCGGGTCAGTCCCAGCGTGTAGGGCGAGGCGCCCGCACCATTGGCTTGCAGCATGCGGACATGGACGGCGGCACGGTGTTCGGCGGGCACGTGGCCCAGCGGGGCGAAGATCAGCACGTCGCGGCCCTGCGGATCCACTGCCAGGTTCACCGCCAACCGGCCGTCGATGATCAGCGTGCAGGTGCCGTCCTGCCCCACGGGCAGGGATGGCTGGCCCAAGGCCTGGGCCAGTGCCGCCAGCAGTTCCTCGAAACGTACTTGGGGGTTCATGCGCCTCTCCTGGTGCGATGCGTCGGCCGCCACGGCCGGGATGCCAGGAAAGTGAGTAACGCCCCGTCGCGGATGGTTCCGTCAGCCGGGGCGGCAGCGTCAGCCCGGGATCGGTCGGTCGCTGCTGCCGCGCACCACCAGCGCCGGCGCCAGCCGCACGCTGTCCGGCTTGCCGCCCGCGATCTTCTGCAACAGCAGTTCCAGGCCCAGCCGGCCCATCTGGTGCATGGGCGAATGGATGGTGGTCAGGCCGATGGGCAGGGCGCCCGCCAGCGGCGTGTCGTTGTAGCCCACGATGGCCACGTCGCGGCCGGCTTCCAGGCCCTGTTCGCGCGCCGCGCCCATCACGCCCACCGCCAGGAAGTCGTTGACCGCGAAGATGGCGGTCGGGCGGTCGGGGCCGGCCAATAGACGAGCGCCCACGTGGCGGCCCGCGGCGGTGTCGAACGGGCTTTCGATGCGCCAGTGGGCCGGCACGTCCACCCCTTGCCGGGCACAGGCCGCGAAAAAGCCCGCCGAGCGGTCGCGGCCGGTGCTGGCGAACGGCTCGCCCACCATCACCGCAATGCGCCGGTGGCCCATGGCCAGCAGGTGTTCGGCGGCCAGGCGTCCGCCTTCGACGTCGTCGCAGGTGACGGCGCAATGGGCATCGGCATGGCGGCTGACCAGCACGAAGGGCACGTCCCGCTGGGCCAGTTCGGCCAGCAGGGGATTGGCGGCCGTGCCGTCGTGGCTGTGGGCGTCGCCCAGGATCAGGCCGTCCACGCGCCGCGCCAGCGCCATCTCGATCAGCTTGCGCTGCTTGTCCGGCACGTCCTGGGTGTTGGACACGAAGGTCAGGTAGCCGTGTTCGGCCGCGGCTTCGTCCACGCCTTCGTAGATGGTGGCCAGCACCATGTCCGACAGGCGGGGCACCAGCACGCCGATCGTGCGGCTGCGGCGCGTCTTCAGGCTGGCCGCGTGCGGGTTGGCTTGGTAGTGCAGTTCGGCGGCCAGCGTGCGGATGCGTTTGACGGTGTCGGGCGCGGCGGCGGCGCGTGCGTCGTCCTCGGAACCGTTGAGGACGCGGGACACGGTCGAAACGTTCAAACCGAGCTGCCGCGCCAGGCTTTGCAGCGTGACAGGGCGCGATTTATTCATGGGGCTGGAGGATACACGCTCGAATACCTCTGGTGGGCGTCCCAGGGCAACCTAGGGTTTACACGGTGTCGATTTTTGGATTCCTAACCCTTAGTATTCCGCAACCCAAACGTTTGGGTAAAACGACTGGATTGATTCGCAATGACACCTGACACCCAGAATTCCCGGTTCCGCTACCGGATCTTCACCATGGTCGTGCTGCTGGCACTGATCAACTACATCGACCGCGGCGCCATGTCCTATGCCGCCGCCCACATCACCGGCGAATACGGCCTGGACCGTGGCGACTGGGGCTCGGTGCTGGGCTACTTCGGCTACGGCTACATGGTCGGCGCGCTGTTCGGCGGCATGCTGGCCGACCACTTCGGCCCGCGCAAGGTCTGGATCGTGGCCGGCGTGACCTGGTCCATCTTCGAGATCGCCACCGCCTGGGCGGGCGACTTCGGCCTGGCCTTCCTGGGCGGCTCGGCGCTGGCCGGTTTTGCCACCATCCGCATCCTGTTCGGCGCGGCCGAAGGCCCGGCGTACTCCATCATCAACAAGACCATCGCCAACTGGGCCACCACCCGCGAACGCGGCTTCGTCGTCGGCTTCGGCCTGCTCAGCACGCCGCTGGGCGCCTTGCTGACCGCCCCGGTGGCCGTGGGCCTGCTCAGCCTGACCGGCAGCTGGCGCGCCATGTTCTACATCCTGGGCGCCGCCGGCCTGATCGTGCTGGTGTTCTTCATGCGCATCTTCACCGACCGCCCGGAGACCAACCCGCGCGTGTCCCCGGCGGAATTGCAGGAAATCCAGGCGTCCCGCGCCCAGGCCGCGGCCGGGCAGGACGAAGACGCCCCGGCGCTGCCGTGGTGGAGCTTCTTTCGCAGCAAGACCCTGGTGCTGAACACCCTGGGCTACTTCTCGTTCATGTACGTGAACTTCCTGCTGCTGACCTGGACGCCGAAGTACCTGCAGGACAACTTCGGCTACAGCCTGTCGTCGCTCTGGTACATGGGCATGATTCCCTGGACCGGCGCCTGCGTCACCGTGCTGCTGGGTGGCCGTATTTCCGACCTGCTGTTCAAGCGCACCGGCAGCCTGAAGATCGCCCGCAGCTGGTTTGCCGCCGGCTGCCTGCTGGCCACCACGCTGTGCTTCCTGCTCGTGTCGCAGGCGCAATCGGTGTTCGCCGTGATTGCCCTGATGACGCTGGCCAACGCCCTGAACGCCTTGCCCAACTCGGTCTACTGGGCTGTCGTCATCGACACTGCGCCCGCCAACCGCGTCGGCACTTTCAGCGGCCTGATGCACTTCTTTGCCAACATTGCGTCCATCCTGGCGCCCACGCTGACCGGCTACCTGGCCGCGCGTCACGGCTATTCGGTCATGTTCGTGGCCGCCTCGGTCGCCACCGCGGTCGGCATGTGTGCGATGCTGCAGGTTCGCCCCGGGGTCGGTCCGCGCCTGTCGTCCGCCTCGCGCCAAGGAGCCGCACGATGACCTCGCAACACCCCTCACGCCCGCCTATGGCCGTCGAGCCCGGCTTCTTCGCCGGCCGCACGCTGGCCGACCTGCAGGACGCCCTGCGCCAGGGCGCGCTCAGCGCCGAAGCCCTGGTGCGCCATGCCGGCGCCGCGATCGACCGCCTGAACCCGCTGCTCAACGCCTTCGTGCACGTCGACATCGACGCCGCCCTGGCCACCGCGCGGGCCCTGGATGACGAACGTGCCCAGGGCCGCGTGCGCGGCCCGCTGCACGGCATTCCCGTCGCCATCAAAGACAACGTCGACACCGCCGACATGCCCACCACCATGGGCGCCGCGCATTTCCTGGGCCACCGGCCCGCGGCCGATGCCGACTGCGTGGCGCTGCTGCGCGCGGCCGGCGCCATCGTCGTCGGCAAGACGCTGACGCACGAATTCGCCTATGGCCCCACCGGCGACCGCAGCGTGCAGGGCGCCTCGCGCAACCCGTGGCGCACCACCCAGATCACGGGCGGCTCCAGCGCCGGCAGCGCCGCGGCGGTGGCGTCCGGCATGGTGCCGGTGGCGCTGGGCACCGATACCGGCGGTTCGGTGCGCGTGCCGTCCGCGCTGTGCGGCCTGGTGGGCTTCAAGCCCACGCATGGCCGCGTGTCGGCGCAAGGGCTGTTCCCGCTGTCGCCCAGCATCGAAGATGCCGGCGTGCTGGCCAACACGGTCCAGGATGCCCAGGCCTTCATGCAGGCCTTGTCCGGCGGCGCCATCGGCGCCTTTGCCGACGCCGCCGATCCGGGCCTGGCCGCGCCGCGCATGATGTGGGTGCCCAACGCGCCGTTCGCCATCGACGATGCGGCGGTCACCGCCTGCGTGCGGGCGGCGGCGCTGCGCTTTCTGGGGTCGCGGGACGACGCCGGCCTGCTGGACGGCGCCGAGGTCACGCGCCATGCCCGCGCGCTGCAAGGCGCGCTGGGCGCCATCCAGCGTTCGGAAGCCTACGCCGTGCATGCCGAACGGGTCGAGGACGAGCCCGAAAAGTTCGACCCCGAAGTCCTGGAACGCCTGCGGGCCTCGCGTCCGGTGCAAGGCTGGGAATACGTGCGCGCCATCAATACCCGGACCCGGCTGCGCGCCGTGTTCGCGGAACTCTTCGAGCGGGTCGATGTGCTGGCATTGCCGACGGTGGCGATCACCGCGCCCGCACTGCAGCAGCGCAGCGTGGCCGGCCCCGGCAGCGCGGGCGTGCGCGAAACCCTGCTGGGCCTGACCAATCCGTGGAACCTGCTGGGCTTGCCGGCCATCGCCTTGCCGGCGGGCTTTGTCGACGGCATGCCCGTGAGCCTGCAACTGGTGGCGGCCGAAGGGTCGGACGCGCGCCTGCTGGCCTTGGCGGCGCAGCGTTGGCAGCGGCCGGCCTGATCCGCCGGCGCCTGATCGTCAGTGCCATTCGGCAGCCGTGGGGCCGCCGATCCCTGCGGGACGTTCTGCCCCTTGGCTGGGCAGAACGCGCTGACCGACCTCAGCCGTTGTCGCCCTCAACCGGGCCGATCGATGTGTCGGTCTTGGTCACGTTGCGCTTGCCGACCAGATTGAACGTCTCTTCCTTGCCGTCCGGCCCCGGATCGCGGATCCAGAGCTGGGCGGCCAGGCCGTCCTTGTTGTAGCTGCCGAACCAATCCACCACCCGACCGATGTAGCAGCGCGGGCCGACGTACACGGCCATGTCGCCCACGATTTCGTAGCTGTAGTGGCCGGCACCGAAACTGTAATAACCTTCGCGCTCGTCCTGGGGCACGCCGTCCGGCATCGGGCACAGCGGTTCTTCGCCGCCGTAGGCCTCGCGCGCCTGGCTGGTGTCGATGCCCTTGAGCGCGCGGGTCAGCCCGGCGTGCAGCGTGTCGTCCAGCGTGCGGGTCGTGCCGCTTTCGTTCTTCTGTTGCTGGGGCACCGACATTCCGTAGCGGTAACGCACCGTCAGCGTCGGCACATCGCCGATGCGGTGCAGCGGCCGCATCAGGTACACGCGGTCCTGCCCGTAGGCGCCCACGCGGTAGGCCACGTAGACCCGGTCACGCAGACGGATCCAGCTTCCTTCCTGGTTGGCGCCGCGGCCATTGATCGTGTAGAGCGACGAGCCGGCGTCGCCATTGGCGTCACCGACGTCGGCGGGCACGAAGCGCGCCCCGTCGCGGCGCCAGGCACTGACATCCGAAAACAGGCCGGTGCCGCCCACATAGGCATCGATCACCAGGTCGCGCCGGCCGTCGCCGTCCAGGTCCATCAAGGTGTAGCCGACGTTGCCGCCTTCGGCCTCGATGTCGAGGTTCGACGCCTGCAGGGCGCGCCATTCGTCTTCCGTCACGCCCTGCGGCCGCGCCGAAGGAAAGTGCGCGGCGTCGTCGCTGTCCTTGTCGCGCACGTTGGCAAACGCCGTCGTGCCGGCCCTGACCGTCAGGGCCTCCAGCGTCTTTTCCAGCGCGAATTCCGGGTCGTTGGCTCGGGCGGCCTCCACGGCCTGGCGCAGGTCGTCCAGCGCCAGCCGGTCCGTTTCGTCGGGCTGGTAACCCTGTGCCCGGCTCAGTTGTCCCTGCAGGTCGGTCACGCGGCTTTCATAGCGCGCCCGCAGGCAGGCGGCATCGGCGCGGCACAGATCGCGCTGCTTCAACCAACTGCGCTGCGCCTGCCGCAATGCGTCGGCCTGCTGCGGCTGGGCCTTGCGCAGCTTGCCATAGGCCGTGCCCAGCTCGGCATCCAGCGCATACAGGCCCGGATCGGCGCAAATGGCGATTTCGGCCGTCGTGCGGGCGCGGCCACAGTCCATGCCGGCCGCCACCGCGGGCGCGGCAAACGCGGCAAGCGCCAGGGGCAGGGCGGCGAACAGGCAATGCGAGAAACGGCGCATCAAAGGGCAAACTCCTGAAGGGCGAAAAGGGGGCGGCGGCCGCATCGATCAACCCGACGCCATCCGCACACGCAGGCGGCATCGTATCGAAACCGGGATCAGGGTAAATACTAGAACTTGCCTTTGCTTACATTACACTAGAGGGCCTGGTGCACATCGGTGCAGGCGGATCATTGCGCGCCTGCCCCGATCCGCCGTTCTTCCCCCGCCGCGATGATTGATGATCTGGTTCAACTGGGCAAGCTGGTCAGCCTGGGCCTGGCGCTGATGCTGCCGCTGGCCAACCCGCTGACGTCGATGACCCTGCTGCTGTCCCTGGGGCAGCACATTCCCTACAAAGAGCGCGAACGCCAGATCCGGCAGGCCGCCTGTTATGTGGTGGGCATCATGCTGGTGACCTACTACGCGGGCGCCTGGATCATGGCCACCTTCGGCATTTCCATTCCCGGCCTGCGCATCGCGGGCGGCCTGATCGTGGCCAGTATCGGCTTTTCCATGCTGTTCCCGTCCAGTACCGCCACCGACGAACGCGAGGCGGACGTCGCCGCCGACGTGGCGGTGCACCGCCAGGTGCCCAACATTGCCTTCGTGCCGCTGGCGATGCCGGGCACCGCAGGCCCGGGCACCATCGCCATGATCATCAGCGCTGCCTCGACCGTGGGCGGTGAAGCCGCCGGCCAGTACCCCGCCTGGACCATTGCCGCCACGCCCATCATCGTATTCGTGCTGCTGGGCCTGCTGTTCTGGATCTGCCTGCGCTCGGCCGGCCGCATCGTCGCCCTGATCGGCAACAGCGGCGTCGAAGCCATCTCGCGCATCATGGGCTTTTTGCTCGTGTGCATGGCGGTGCAGTTCGTCATCAACGGCGTGCTTGAAATCGTGGCCCAACATGCCGCCGGCGCCTGACGCTTCCAGCCTTGGCCGGCGCTGCCTGCGGGTGCTGGGGCTGGCCGCGCTGAGCCTCGTGATCCTGTTTTCCATGGGGTGGGCCTGCCTGGCCCTGTGGTACCAGGGGCCGTCCGCGGCCTGGGCCAAGGGGCTGCTGATGCTGGCCTGGACGGCGCTGGGCCTGTATGCGCTCTTGCGCCTGTGGCATGGCATCGGCCGGCTGCGGCGCCGGCCCGCGTTGTGGGCCTACGGCGTGGCGCTGGTGTTGCTGGCGCTGTGGTGGCAGGCCATTGCTCCGTCGAATGACCGCGTCTGGGCCGACGATGTTGCCAAGACACTGCGCGGCACGGTTGCCGGCAATATCGTCACGCTGGACAACGTGCGCGACTTCAAGTGGCGCTCGGACACCGACTACACCCCGCGCTGGGAAACCCGCGTCTACGACCTGAACGACCTGCAATCGGTGGACATGGTGCTGTCGTACTGGGACGGTCCGGCCATCGCCCATACACTGGTGTCGTTCGGCTTTGCCGACGGCCGCCACCTCGTGTTCTCGGTCGAGATCCGCAAAGAGCGCGGCGAACAATTCTCGGAACTGGGTGGCTTTTTCAAGAAGTTCGAACTGAGCGTGGTGGCCGCCGACGAACGCGACGTGCTCTACGTGCGCGCCGGCCCCCGGGCCGAGAACGTCTACATCTACCCCGTCAAGATGCCGGTCGCGGACATGCGCGAGCTGTTCCTGTCGTACCTGCGCACCGCCAACGACCTGGCCGACACCCCGCGCTTCTATCACACCGTCACCGCCAACTGCACCACGCTGGTCTACCGCATGGTGCGCGCCATCGTGCCGGGGCTGCCGCTGGACTATCGCATCCTGCTGTCGGGTTACCTGCCCGAATACCTGTACGACCAGGGCGGGCTGGACACCCGCCTGCCGCTGCAGACGCTGCGCGAACGCGGCTTCGTCGGCATCCCGCCGATCCTGGGCGAGGACTCGATCGGTTTTTCGAAGACCATCCGTCGCCACCTGCGCGCCGGCCAGGCCGAGGGGGCGCCGTGATACCGGGCCGCGCCGTGCTGCTGTCGCTGCTGCTGGGGCTGCTCGTGTTCCTGCTGATGCGTGCACCGGGCGTGCGGCTGTATGACTACATCGCCACGCGCCTGCGGGGCGGTCAAGCCGTCAAGCCCGTGGCCCAGGCGCAGACGGCCGAGACGCCCGCCGCGTCCGCCAGCCAGGCCCCTGGCGGCCAGGTGCGTCAGCCGGGGTAGGCTGTCGGCGCAGGGCTGGTCACGTGGGTCTTTCGCAAACTCAGCCCGGTGCCCCATCAGCCCGGATAGCGTCGCGCCAGGCCCTGGCCCAGCAGCGAAATCACCGGTGGCGCCACAAAGGCCCACAGGCCGATGCCGGCGTGCAGCAACGCCGCCGCGCCGCAGCCCACCGCAAATGCCAGCACCGCCCGGCTCATCCGCGCCATGCGGCGCTTGCCCGCCTCGTCGCATTCGCCGCGCGCGACGTCCGCCAGGTCCAGCATGATCTGCGTGGTGGTGCCCGTCATCAGCGTCGACGGTGGGGCCGCGCTCAAATGCACCCGATGCACCGCGTTCTGGATCGACATCGCCAGCACCATCGTCATGCCGGTGGCGAACAGCCCCCAGGTGTCGCCCACCGGAAACGGCCCCCAGGTCAGCGCTATCGCCGCCGCTACGCCCAACAGCAGCGTCTTCATCGACAGCAGCCACATGAACGCCGGCCGCCCGGCATCGCGCCGCGACTGGCCATACAGCCGCGCCAGGAACACCCCCAGGCAGAACACCGGCAATGCCGCCAGCTTGGTCCACGCGCCGGACGCGCCGTTGCCCAGCGCATAGCCGATCGTCACGAAGTTGCCCGTCACGTGCGCCGAGAACAGGCCGTGCAAGGCAATGAACCCCAGGGTATCGACATAGCCGCCGTTCAGGCTCAGCAGCAAGGGCAGGCGTTCATCGGTGGGGGCGGCGGGGGAGGGCATGGGTTGTTCCGATAGCGTGTCTACGGGCGGCGCGGACGACAGCATGCCGTCGTTCGCGAATAGGCGCGGTTTCAGCGGCTCGAATCGCTTCCGTTGTCGTGCCTATGACCCGGGTCATTTTCACGGTGTGTTCCAATCGTTGCAGCGGTAAAGTGATTTGCCCTGTCGGGTGTCACGGTGAGGCTTGGCAGAGCATACCCGACGAGGCGCCTGCGCTAAGATAGCGGCCGCCGCAGCAGCCACCGGCAGATATCCAACGACTTGAAGGAAGCCGGTTGAAAATCGTTTTGATGAGGCATGGACAGCCCGATGTCGACAGGCGTGCCAGGCTCAATGCCGCGCAGTTCGGCGATTGGGTGAAGGCATACGATGTGGCGGGCATCGATACGGCGTCTCGGCCTTCGCAGGCTGCCATCGATCTAGCGGCCGAATGTGCCATCACCGTGTGCAGCAATCTCGCCCGCTCCCAGGAATCCGCCAGGCTGCTGGGCGCCAGGCGTATCGTCGCCGCGGACCGTCTGTTTCGCGAGATGGAGATGCCCCACGCCGCATGGCGTTTTCCCAGGATCGGGCTATCGCTGTGGCTGGTCTTTTTCAGGCTGGCCTGGCTGATGGGGTACGCGGGCGATATCGAATCTTTCAAAGCGGCCAGACGCAGGGCGCATACCTGCGCAGAGCGATTGGCAGCGATGGCGGCTTCGGAGGGCGGCGTGCTGTTTGTGGGGCATGGCTCGCTCAACTGGTTCATCGCCAGGCGCCTCAAGAAAATGGGCTGGCAGTCGTCGGATGCGTCCCCCAGACGGTATTGGGAATTCGCCGTCTTTCACCGCTGACGGGCAAGGCGCGCTGTTTCCCGATTGCTGTTTCGTCGTGTTTCCAAGCGCCACCAGGCGCTACCATGTTTGCGTGGCCGTTGGTAGACTGCGCAAACGGGTGTGGCGCCCGCTGCGGTGGCGCCCTCTGCGCCGCCACGCCCTTGCACGGAGAGCAAATCATGAGCACTTGGGAACTGGCCAGTACCGTCGCCGCCTTGGCCGCGGTCGCGGGCGGCGTGCTGATGCATTATCCCGGCGCGGTTCTGTACGACATGGTGGCCACGCGCCTGCGGCGCCAGCCGTCTGCCCGGCCTGGCGTGGCCCAACCCAAGCCGGCCCCTCGGGCGGGCAGGGCCCAGCCCGTGCCCGCGGCCAGGTTGCATAACCTGGCGCAATAATCCGCGGGCCGCGCATCGGCGGCCTCTGGATTGCGGCCTCTGGCATAAGAGGCCACGAACAAAAAAGCCTTGGACGCGAGTCCAAGGCTTTTTTGTCTGGAATGTGGTGGAGCGGAGGAGGATCGAACTCCCGACCTTCGCATTGCGAACGCGACGCTCTCCCAGCTGAGCTACCGCCCCAATCAAGCAAGACCAAAACTATACAGGAATATTTACAGGCCGCGCAAGCAGGCGGCCTGCGAAATCTGCCTTCAATCAAACGCCAGCGTCGCCACCACCGGCGCGTGGTCCGACGGCTGCTCGTTGCGCCGCGGTTCCTTGTCGATCACGCAGGCGATGCAGCGCTTGACCAGCGGGGCCGACAGCAGGATGTGGTCGATGCGCAGGCCGGCATTGCGGCGAAAGGCGAACTGGCGGTAGTCCCACCAGGAAAACGATTTTTCGGGCTGGTCGAACAGGCGGAAGGAGTCGGCCAGGCCCAGGTCGATCAACTGCATCAGCGCCTGGCGTTCGGGTTCGGACACCAGCACCTGGCCTTCCCACTTTTCGGGGTTGTGCACGTCTTCATCGGCCGGGGCGACGTTGTAGTCGCCCAGCACGGCCAGGCGCGGGTATTGCTTGATCTCGTCGGCCAGCCAGGCGCGCATGGCCTCGAACCATTCCAGCTTGTAGGCGTACTTGTCCGAGCCGACCGCCTGGCCGTTGGGGCAGTACGCGCAGACGACGCGCACGTCGCCCTCGGGGCTGGGGAAGGTCAGCGCCAGCACGCGCTGCTGCGGGTCTTCGTAGCCGGGGATATTGCGCACCATGGACGTGCCCGGCATGCGCGAGACGATGGCCACGCCGTTGTACGTCTTCTGTCCGGCCCAGACGGCGTGGTAGCCCGCCTCTTTGAAAGCGGCTTCGGGGAACTTGTCGTCGGTCAGCTTCAGTTCCTGGATGCACAGCACATCGACAGGGTTGGCGGCCAGCCAATCCTGGACTTGCGGCAGGCGCACGTTGAGGGAATTGACGTTCCAGGTGGCTAATTTCATGTTTCGCGTAGACCTTGTATTGATGCGGCCAGATGATACCGCGACCGCGCTGGCGGACTACCCCTTCACCAAGCCCCCATCCACGATCAGGTTCTGTCCCGTCACCGCGCGCGACCACGGGCTGGCGAAGAACAGCACCGCGTCCGCGAACTGTTCTGGCGTGGTCACTTCACGCAGCGGCGTGCCTGCGGCGATCAGGTCGAACACGGCTTCGGGGGTGGCGGCCGATGCGTCGGTGGTGCGCAAGAGGCCGCCGGACACCATGTTGACGGTGATGCCGTCGGCGCCCAGTTCGTGCGACAGAGTGCGGGTAAAGGCCAGCAGCGCCGCCTTGGCGGCGGTGTAGTCGTGGTACGGCACCACCGGGTTCTGGACCAGGTTGGTGCCCACGTTGATGATCCTGCCGCCGCCGGCCGCGCGCATCAGCGGCAGCACGGCCTGGGTGGTGTTCAGGGCCGCGCGCACGCTGCCTTCAAGCTGCGCCTGCATCTGCGCCCAGTTCAGGGTGTCGGCATGCGGACGGGCGTCGCCGTTGAACTGGAAGGCGGGCAGGGCGTTGTTGACCACGGTGCCGATGGGGCGGCCAAAGTGCTGGCTGGCGCGGGCCACCATCGCGGCCACGGCCTCGGCGTCGCGCACGTCGGCCTGCACCGCCAGGGCGCGGTCGGGGGCGCTCGCGGCCAGTTCGCGCGCCTGGGCCTCGCTGTGCAGATAGTTGATGACTACCTGCGCACCCTCGCGCAGGAAGGCGCGGGCAATGGCCGTGCCCAGGCCGCGGCTGGCGCCGGTGACAAGGACGAGTTGCTGGTTCAGGTTCAAGACGGGACGTTGCATGGGGGATTCATGGCGCGGCAGGCGCCGCGCTTCGGATTCAGGAAAACGGTCGCTGGCCGGCGGCGTGGCCGGGCAAGCGTCGAAGGCGCAGTGGCGCCGGTTCAGTGTTCCGAGCCGCTGTTGAGCATGCGGCTGCGGGCCTTTTCGATATGGGCCAGCATGATGTGGCGGGCGCCGTCGGCGTCCTGCTGCTGGATCAGGCGGTAGATCTGGCGGTGTTCGTCGATGGCGGCGCGGGTGCGCTTCCAGGGTTCGCTGTGCACCAGGTGGCGCATCATGTTGACGGCATGGCTGACGTCGTATTCCAGGGATTTGAGCACCTGCACGAAGCGCTGGTTGCCGGTGGCCGCGGCGATGGCCCGGTGAAAGCCATAGTCGTGGTGGTGGGCGATGGCGCCGGACGCGTCCGCGGCTTCATAGCCGGTCAGCATGCGGTCCATTTCGCGCAGGTCGTCGTCGGTGCGGCGCAGCGCGGCCAGGTAGGCGCATTCGGGTTCGATCACGCGGCGCAGTTCCAGCCCTTCCAGGATGTGGCCCACGCGGCGGGCGGGGTCCACGGCGGGCATGCCGCCCATCAGGTCGGGCTTGGCGCGCACGTAGCTGCCGGACCCGCGCACCGATTCCACCAACTGGTCTTCGCGCAGCCGGTCCAACGCCTGGCGCACCACGGGGCGCGACACTTCGAACAGGGCGGCCAGTTCCAGTTCGGTGGGCAGCTTGGCGCCCGGGCCGATCTTGCCGGTGGCGATGGCGTAGAACAGGCTTTCGTAGACGCGCTCGGCAAAGCGTTCGGCCCGCACGTAGCCCAGGCCCGAGGCCACTTCGGCCAGCACATCCAGTTCAGGCCGCGGCCGGCTGGCCGCGATCAGCAGCTTGTCCAGCTGCGGGTCACGCACATTGCTCATCGCCTTCGCTCCACCGGCGGACCGGTCGGGTTTGTTATTCGTCATGACAAATCAGGGGGGCGGCAGGATAGTGGGCAATGCATTGCGATACCTAGGGATTTCCCGAAGGCGGCCCAAATTATCCTGAAGCTTGGGACGAAAGGTGTCAATTGAATTGACAAGTCAGGGAGGGCTCCCGTACCTTGGCTGGATACCGACACCCCGGCCATACGGCCCACACTTTACTCCGCACATCGTGACTCAGAAGAACTTTATCGCCAACCAATGGGTGGCTGCCGCCACCGGTGAAACCATTCCCGTCCTGAACCCGTCCGATGGCAAGCCGTTCGAGGCCATCGCGCGTTCGGGCGAGGCGGACGTGGACCGCGCCGTGACGGCCGCGCGCGAGGCCTTCGAAGGCGAGTGGGGCCAGATGGCGCCGGCCGCCCGCAGCCGCCTGCTGATGCGCATTGCCTTCGCGCTGCTGGACCGCCAGGAGGAACTGGCGCAGATCGAGTCGGCCGACACCGGCAAGCCGATCAAGCAGGCCCGCGCCGACGCGGCCGCCGTGGCGCGTTATTTCGAGTTCTATGCCGGTGCGGTCGACAAGCTGCACGGCGAAACCATTCCCTACACCCCCGGCTTCACCGTGCTGACCGTGCGCGAGGCGCATGGCGTCACCGGCCACATCGTGCCGTGGAACTATCCGCTGCAGATCTTCGGCCGCAGCGTCGGCGCCGCCCTGGCGGCGGGCAACGCCTGCGTCGTCAAGCCGGCCGAAGACGCCTGCCTGTCGCTGCTCAAGGTGGCCGAGATCGCCGCCGAAGCGGGCCTGCCGGCCGGCGCGCTGAACATCTGCACGGGCTACGGCCACGAAGCCGGCGCGGCCCTGTCGGCGCACCCGGGCATCGACCACATCTCGTTCACCGGTTCGCCGCAGACGGGCAAGATGGTGGCGCACGCCGCCGCCGACAACCACGTGCCGGTCACGCTGGAACTGGGTGGCAAGTCGCCGCAGATCGTGTTCGACGATGCCGACCTGGATGCCGCCATGCCGGTGCTGCTGGCCGCCATCATCCAGAACGCCGGCCAGACCTGCTCGGCCGGCAGCCGCGTGCTGATCCAGCGCGGCGTGTACGAAAAGGTGCTGACCCGCCTGGGCGAGGCCTTCTCGGCCACCGTCACCGGCCCGGCCGCGCAGGACCTGGACGTGGGCCCGCTGATCAGCGCCCGCCAGCACGACCGCGTGCGCGGCTTCCTGGCCGAGGCCGAAGCCGAAGGCCTGAAGGTCGCCGCGCGCGGCAAGCTCAAGGACGGCACGCCGGATTCCGGCTTCTACCAGCCGCCCGTGCTGTTCCGCGACGTGCCGCCCAAGAGCCGCCTGGCGCAGGAAGAAGTGTTCGGCCCGGTGCTGGCGGCCATGGTGTTCGACACCGAGGAAGAGGCGCTGGAAATCGCCAACGGCACGCTGTACGGCCTGGTGGCCGGCGTATGGACGCGCGACGGCGCCCGCCAGCTGCGCCTGGCGCGCAAGCTGCGCGCGGGGCAGGTGTTCGTCAACAACTACGGCGCCGGCGGCGGCGTGGAGCTGCCCTTCGGCGGGTCGCGCCAATCGGGCTACGGCCGCGAAAAGGGCTTCGAGGCGCTGTACGGCTTCACCACCCTGAAGACCATCGCCATTCGCCACTGATCCGGCGGCAACCGGGCGCCGCGCCCCGCCCGGGGCGGGCGTCCGGTGGCAAAATATCGGTTAACTTTGATGTTTTGCCAGGGGCGCCACGCCCCGTATCCAGGATCAGCATGTTCACCGGTATTGTCCAAGGCACCGCGAAGATCGCGAACATCGCGGACCGCGAAGGCCTGCGCACGTTTACGCTGCAATTTCCCGAAGGCTTCTGCCAGGACCTGGCCATCGGCGCCAGCGTCTCGACCGACGGCGTCTGCCTGACCGTCACCGACATCCTCGACGCCAACCAGGCCACTTTCGATGTCATGCTGCAAAGCCTGGCCATCACCACCCTGGGCAGCTACCGGGAAGGCGATCGCGCCAACGTCGAGCGCGCCGCCAAGGATGGCGCCGAGATCGGCGGCCACCCGCTGTCCGGCCACGTCGATTTCACCTCGGAAGTCGTGATGGTGAAGTCGTCGGACACCAACCGGCTGATGCGTTTTTCCATCCCCGAGGCATTCCGCAAGTACGTCTTTGCCAAGGGCTACATCGCCATCAACGGCGCCAGCCTGACGGTATCGGAAGTGAACCGCGCCGAAGGCTGGTTCGAAGTCTGGCTGATCCCCGAAACCCGCCGCATGACGGTGTTCGAAGACAAGCAGGTGGGCGACTCGGTCAATGTCGAAATCGAACGCAGCACCCAGGTGGTGGTGGACACCGTGCGCGAAACGGTCCAGGAAAGCCTGGGCCGCCTGCAGCCGCTGCTGGAAGCCATCCTGAAAGAAAAAGGGCTGACGCTCGAAGATTTCGTCAGCCCCCAGGGCAAGCTCAAGTAACGCTGGCCATGCGCGGGGCGGCGGCCGTCGTGCCGCTTGCCGCGTCATTCGCGCCTATTCGCGCCCATTCGTTCACTCGGTAAACGCGCGCCCCAGCGGCTTGACGCGGATGCCCGGCTGCAGCCGGGTCCAGGGCAGGTCGGCAGGGTCGGCCTGCATCGGGCCGGGGGCCTTGGCCACCAGCACCTCGTGCGCGATCGGCTGGAAGTCGGCGCGAAAGTGCACCGAGCTCTTCACCACCAGGATGGCCATTTCCTCGGGCTGCACGCCGCCCACGCGGAACAGGTTGCGGTCCAGCATCTGGGTCTTGGTGGCGCTGACCACCACGCGCACGCCGCCCAGCCGCAGGCCGGCCACGGCTTCCAGGTCCACGTCCATGCCGTGCATCATCGGACCGTCATAGCGCAGCTTGCCGGGCGACAGTGTTTCCACCACGAAGTCGCCCTCGAAGGGCGCATCGCCGGCCACGCCGGACTGGCCACCCAGCCGCAGCCGCACCGTGTTGCCCACGCCCGCGGCGGTGGCCTGGCGCACGGCCTCGGGGTCGCAGATCAGCCCCAGCGCCGCGTTCTGTGCATCGGCCTCGACCAGCGCGCGCAGCATGCCGGTGGTGTTGGCGTCGCCGCCCGCACCGGGGTTGTCCTGTGTGTCGGCGATGACCACGGGCCGCGATGCGCCCGCCGCCAGGGCCTGCGCGCGCTTGACGGCGTCGGCTGGCGCCAGGAAGTCGGGCGACCACTGCGGCTCCAGTGCCAGCACGCGCTGGTACAGCGCTTCGGTCACGCGTTCGACCGCGGCGGCGTCGGTGCCATAGGCCCAGACCACCGGCCCGCATTCGGGAAAGTCCGCCGCTGGAAAGCCCGGCGCGAACGAGATGGACGCGACGCCCGGCGTCTGTTCCAGGCGTTCCAGTTCTTCGTACACGCCCTGCGAGGGCTGCAGCAGCGTGCACATGCCATTGATGGGAATCAGGAAGGGCAGGCGCCGCTCGGCCCGCACCCAGCGGTCGCCCGCCTGGAGGCGCGCGGCCAGCAGGCGCGCGGTGTGCTCGCCGGTATCGGCCATGTCCACGTGCGGGTAGGTGCGAAACGCCGCCAGGCCATCGGCCTCTTGCAGCATCTGGGCCGTGACGTTGGCGTGCAGGTCCAGGCTGGCCACCACCGGCAGATCGGGGCCGGCCACGGCGCGCACGCGCGCCAGCAGTTCGCCTTCGCCGTCGTCCAGGTGCTCGGCCACCATGGCGCCGTGCAGGTCCAGGTAGATGGCGTCGTAGCCGCCGGCGCGCGCGGCCTCGACGATCTCGCCGGCGATGCGCTCATAGGCGTCGCGGGTGACGTGGGCCGACGGGCTGGCGCCCGCCCAGATCACCGTGCTGACGGTATGGCCGTCGGCCAGCACGGCGTTGATGAAGCCGCCCGCGGGGATGTTGACCTCGCGCAGCGCCAGCATGTCTTGCCCGCGCACCATGGCGGGAAAGCCCTCGCCGCGCACGAAGTTCTCGTAGGCGGCCTTGGACGGCGCGAAGGTATTGGTTTCGTGCTGGAAGCCAGCCACCAGGATATGCATGATCGATTCCTTGGTTCGTCAGGCGCGCGCGGGCGCGGATTGCGGAGGACGGTTCACGAGCAGCAGCAGGGCCCCGGCCACCAGCAACGCGGAGATCACGTACAGGCCGCCGGCCAGGCTGCCGGTGGCCTGTTTGGACCAGCCGATGATGGATGGGCTGAGAAAGCCGCCCAGCAGGCCGATGCTGTTGATCAACGCGATGCCGCCGGCCGCGGCCTCGCCTTGCAGGTACTGCGACGGGATGGCCCAGAATACCGTGTATGCCGCCCACATGAACCCCGTGGCCAGCGTGATGGCCGTCAGGGATAGCGCGAATTGCGTCGGCGCGGCGGTGGCCACGCACAGGGCGATGCCGGCCAGCAGGGCGGGCGCCAGCGTGTGCCAGCGGCGCTCGCGGCGGCGGTCCGAACTGCGCGCGAACGCCAGCATGAAGATGGCCGCGGCGATGTACGGAATCGCCGAATACAGGCCGATCTCCATGGTGTCCTGCACGCCCGCCAGCTTGAGCAGGGTGGGCAGCCAGAAGCTCACGGCGTAGATGCCGCAGATCAGGCAGAAGTAGGTCAGCGCCATGCCGTAGATGGCCGGGTCGCGCAGCACCTGGGCAAAGGCGTGCTTCTTGTGCGCGCCGCGGCTTTCCAGGTCGGCGGCCAAGAGGGCCTTTTCGTCGGCGCTGAGCCAGCGGGCGTCGGCCGGCTTGTCGTCCAGGAAGCGAAAGGCGATGACGCCCAGCAGCACGCAAGGCAGGCCTTCGAGCAGGAACATCCATTGCCAGCCGTCCAGCCCGTGCGCGCCGGAAAACGCCGTCATGATCCAGGCCGATACCGGGCCGCCGACGATGCCGCCAATGGGCCCGGCCAGCATCACCACGGCCATCACGCCGGCCATGCGCGACTGCGAATACCAGTAGGTCAGGTAGAAGATCATGCCGGGCGCGAAGCCGGCTTCGAACACGCCCAGCATGAAGCGCAGGACGTAGAAGCTCCATTCGCCCTGCACGAACAGCATGGAGGCCGACGTCAGGCCCCACAGCACCATGATGCGGCTGATGGTGCGGCGTGCGCCGATGCGCGTCAGCAGCAGGTTGCTGGGCACCTCGAACATGACGTAGCCCAGGAAGAAGATGCCGGCGCCCAGGCCGTAGACGGCATCCGAAATGCCGATGTCCTGCTGCATCTGCAACTTGGCAAAGCCGATGTTGATGCGGTCCAGGTAGGCGAACACATAACAGAGCAGCAGGAACGGCAGCAGGCGCCAGGTGATCTTGCGGTAGAGGGGTGCCAGGCGCGGATCGGCGCCTGGTGTGGCCTGATGGGGCATTGTCGAGTCTCCTCGCGCGGGTCTGCGCCCGCGGCGGCTGAAATGGGGGGCCGGTCCCGGGGCGGGTCCGCGCGGCGTCCATATTGCGAGAGCCGGGTGTTCGAAACAATGACCGGGGTGATAAATTATCGTTGCCTTGAAGGCAACACAGCAGGCAACACAGCAGGCAACACAGCAGGCAACACAGCAGCCGGCGCGCCAGGCCAGGCCGTGGGCAACACGACGGGCGGCTCGACACACAACCAGGAAAACCAGACGCAGCGCAGGACGGTTGCGCGGCAGGGACGGCATGCGCGCTGTCGCGGGCCGCGCCGGTCGCGACGCGTCGGACGGGGAAGCACCATGCAGGAAATCAGCCAGACGCGACTGAAATACTTCAACGAGGTCGTCGCCTGCGGTTCGATCCGCGGGGCGGCGGACAAGCTGGGCACCGCGCCGTCGGTCATCAGCCGCCAGATCCAGCTGCTGGAAAAAGAGCTGGACGTGGCGCTGTTCGAGCGGCGCTCGCGCGGGCTCACGCCTACCGAGGCCGCCGACATGCTGCTGGAATACCACCGCGGCTGCCGCGCACAGCAGGAACACCTGAATACGCGGCTGCAGGAATTGCGCGGCATGCGGCGCGGCAATGTGCACCTGATGATCAGCGAAGGCTTCATCGACAGCCTGATGGAACACGTGGTGGGGCCGTTCTGCATCGAGCACCCACAGATCAACATCAGCGTCAACGTGGGGTCGGTGAACGAGGTGGTCGAGGCGGTGGCCACCGATGCCGCGCATATCGGCCTGGCCTACAACCCGCCGGTGGACCCGCGGCTGCGCTGCCGCGTCAGCCGCAAGCATCCCGTGTGCCTGCTGGCGGCGCGCGGCCATGCCCTGGCGCGGCACCGCGCGCCGCTGACCATCGCGGACATCCTGCCGTATCCGTTCGCGCTGATGTCGGCGCCCTATGGCCTGCGCCAGGCGGTGGACCTGCTGGAATTCACCGAGCGCATTCACCTGACGCCCAGCCTGACCACCAATTCGCTGCGTGTGCTCAAGCAATACGCCATCAGTGGCGCGGGCGTGACGCTGATGCCCAACCTGGGCGTGCACCACGAACTGGCCAGCGGCCAACTGGTGGCGTTGCCGATTGCGCATCCGATCCTGAGCGCACCCGAATGCCAGGCACTGCTGCGGCTGGGGCGCCCGTTGTCGTCGGCGGCGCTGGATGTGATGCGGCGCATCGAGCAGCGCCTGCCTGCTTTTGCGACGCCGTAGCACGACATGCCGTACTACGGCCATGGGAGCGGCCGGGCAGGAAGCCGGGCGGCGTCAGTCTTGCTGGCGCGGCCGGACCTGCCGCCAGATGTCCGCCGGCATCAGGTTGGCCAGCCATTGCTGGCGCTGGCGCAGGATGTCGTCGGCGTAGGTGGACCCGAGCACCTGGCAGAAATCGCTTTCGATGGCACCGGTGAGCGCCGAGGTGATGCGGGCACACCAGGCGGGATCGTCGTACAGCGCGGTGTGCACACCGATGACGACGGTGCGCAGGGCCTCGAGCTGGGCCTGGCTTTGCAGCAGCGCGATGTGCATTTTCTGGACGGTTTCGGCCAGCGTCAGCAGCAGGTCGTGTTCTATTTTTTTCAAGCGGTGTCTCCCCTTGCACCCCCAGGGGCAGGAGCGCCGCGGGCGGGTACTGGAGATCATGGGCCGGCGCACCGGGGGCCAGGAATCAGAACTTTCTGAAAAGTGTCCGCTCGTCCGAAGGGCGTGGATGCGGTTGCCGTCGGTCAGGTGGAAAATAATGGATATCCAGCATTCATGCGCTTTTTGGGGCATTTTTTTGCTGTAGGTCAATGAATACGCCACTTTCATTCAGAGAAAACCGTGTGACGGGCATTTCAGGGCGGTGTCAGCTACAATGAAGGCACTTTCGGAGGTTTCTATGTCGGTCATATCCGATATCAAAATACGCCCCCTGGAGCGCGGGGACCTGCACTTCGTGCACAAGATCAACAACAACGACGTCATCATGCGTTATTGGTTCGAAGAGCCCTACGAGGCCTACGACGAACTGGTCGCCCTCTATGACCGCCACTTGCACGACCAGAACGAGCGGCGCTTCATCATCGAGCACGACACCGGCCAGCCCGCGGGCCTGGTCGAACTGGTGGAAATCGACTACATCCACCGCCGCGCCGAATTCCAGATCATCATCGCGCCCAGCTACCAGGGCCGGGGCTACGCCAAGGCCGCGACCCGCATCGCGGTGGGCTATGCGTTCCGCGTGCTGAACCTGCACAAGGTCTACCTGGTCGTCGACAAGGACAACACCGCCGCCGTACACGTTTACGAGCGCTGCGGCTTCCAGATCGAAGGGCTGCTCAAGGAAGAGTTCTTTTCCAACGGCATGTACCGCGATGCCTACCGTATGGCGCTGCTGCAGCACGACCACCTGCGCGACGTGGGGCCGGGCGCACCCGATGCGCCGGTGCTGCGCGACTGGCCGCAGGAAGAGCAGACGGGCTGACGGCCGGCCCCAACGCAAACGCCCTGGAGGTCTCCCTCCAGGGCGTTTTGCATGGCGACGGCCGTGGCGCGCGGGATCAGGCCGCCTGCGGCGCGGCGCGCAGCAGGCGCAGGCCGTTGGCCACCACCAGCAGGCTGGCGCCCACGTCGGCGAACACCGCCATCCACAGGGTCGCGTTGCCGGTCATCGCCAGCGCCAGGAACACCACCTTGATGCCCAGCGCCAACACGATGTTCTGGATCAGCACGCGGTGGGTGGCACGCGACAGCCGCAGGAAGGTGCCGATCTTGCGCAGGTCGTCGTCCATCAGGGCCACGTCGGCCGTTTCGATGGCGGTGCCGGTGCCGGCCGCGCCCATGGCGAAGCCGATGTCGGCGCGGGCCAGCGCGGGGGCGTCGTTGATGCCGTCGCCCACCATGCCGACCTTGCCCGCAGGCGCCAGCTTGCTTTCGATGGCGGCCAGCTTGTCTTCGGGCAATTGGTCGCCGCGGGCTTCGTCGATGCCTACCTGGCGGGCAATCGCCTGGGCGGTGGGCGTGTTGTCGCCCGTCAGCATCAGCGTGCGCACGCCCAGTGCGTGCAGGTCGGCAATGGCGGCGGCGCTGGTGGGCTTGACCGTGTCGGCCACGGCCGCCACCGCCAGCACGCGGCTGCCGTCGGTCAGGGCGATGGCGCTCTTGCCCTGGCGTTCCAGCTCGTCCACACGGGCTTCCAGCTTGGGGCTGGACACGCCCAGCTCGCGCATCAGGCGGCGGTTGCCCAGCTGGAATTGCACGCCGTCCACGCGGCCGCTGACGCCGCGGCCGGGCAGGGCGCTGAAGTCGTCGACTTCCAGCAGGGGCTTGCCGGCTTCGCGCGCCGCGTTGGCCACGGCCAGCGACACCGGGTGGTCCGAACGCGCAGCCAGACTGGCGGCAATCAGCGCAGCGGGCTGGCGCGTCTGGTCGGACACGTCCCAATCCAGCAGGTCCGTCTGCACGGGCTTGCCGTGGGTCAGCGTGCCGGTCTTGTCCAACGCCAGCCATTTCAGGTTGCGGCCTTCTTCGAGGTAGACGCCGCCCTTGACCAGGATGCCGCGGCGCGACGCCGCGGTCAGGCCGCTGACGATGCTGACCGGCGTGGAAATCACCAGGGCGCAGGGGCAGGCGATGATCAGCAGCGCCAGCGCGCGGTAGATCGCGTCGAACCAGGGCTGGCCCCAGAACAGCGGCGGCAGCACCGCCACCAGCAGCGCCACGCCGACCACGGCCGGCGTGTAGATGCGCGAGAAGCGGTCGATGAAGCGCTGGGTCGGGGCGCGCGCCCCCTGGGCCTGCTCGACGGCGTGGATGATGCGGGCCAGCGTGGTATTGCCCGCCGCGGCGGTGACACGGTAGTCGAACGAACCGGCGGCGTTGACGGTGGCAGCGTAGACGGGGTCGTTCTCGGCCTTTTCCACCGGCAGGCTTTCGCCGGTGATGGGCGATTGGTCGACCGCCGATCGGCCGCTGACGATGATGCCGTCGGCGGCGATGCGTTCGCCGGGGCGTACCCGCACCACGTCGTCCACCTGCAGTTGCGCGGCCGGCACCTCGCGCCAGCTGCCGTCGGCCTGGCGTACGGTGGCGGTTTCAGGCGCCAGGTCCAGCAAACCGCGGATGGCGTTGCGGGCGCGGTCCAGCGAGCGCGCTTCGATCAGTTCGGCGACGTTGAACAGGAACATCACCATGGCGGCTTCGGGCCATTGGCCGATCAGCACGGCGCCGGTGACGGCGATGCTCATCAGGGCGTTGATGTTCAGGTTGCCGTTGCGCACGGCGATCCAGCCCTTGCGGTAGGTGCTGATGCCGCAGGCCAGGATGGCGGCCAGGGCCAGCGCGGCGGTGGCACCCCAATGCATGCCGGCAAAGTGCGAGGCTTCGGACAAGGCGGCCAGCACGCCGGCGCCGCCGATGGCCCACCAGTTCACGGGGGCGGCGGCGGGGGCCGGCGCGCGCGGGGCGTCGTCGGCGAGCGGTTCGGGCGTCATGCCCAGCGAGTGGATGGCGGCGATGACGCGGTCCAGCGCGCCTTCGGCGTGCACCACGGTCAGGATGCGCTGCATCAGGTTGAAGTCCAGGGCGTGGACTTCATTCATGCCGTCCAGCTTCTTGCGGATCAGCGTTTCCTCGGTCGGGCAGTCCATCTGGCCGATGCGCAGGCGCGCCAGCACCTGGCCCGGGCCGGCTTGCAGCACGGCCGCGCCGCCCGCGGACAGGCGCACATCGGCCGCGCCATGGTCGTGGCCGCAGCAGGCGGCGGCGGGGGCGTGATCGTGGGCGTGGCCGTCAGTGTGGTCGTGCTTGTGGCCGTGGTCATGGTCGTGCCCATGGTCATGGCCGTGATCGTGCCCGTGGTCATGTTTGGGGTCATGATCCTGCGCCCGGGCCTGGGCATCGCCGTGGCCGCCACAGCAGGCGTCCGGCTGCGCAGGAGGGGTGCCGCGAGAGTTTTTGATGGGTGCCAGGGACATGCGCGTTGCCTTTTCGTAAGCGATTGGGCGCATTTCACACCTTGGAGTTACTATAGGGTCAACCCCCAAATCCATCGGATGCGTTCCGGGAGGCGTCATGCGTATCGGCGAATTGGCCACGGCGGCCGGCACCACGGTCGAAACCGTCAGGTATTACGAGAAGGAAGGGCTGCTGCCCGCCCCGGATCGGGGCCTGAACAACTACCGCAGCTACGGCCAGGCCCATCTCGAGCGGCTGCGGCTGATCCGCAACTGCCGCGCGCTGGACATGACGCAGGACGAAATCCGCGCCATCCTGTCGCTGGCCGATAACCATCAGTCGGGGTGCGGCCCCATTAACGAGCTGTTCGACGAGCACATCTCGCACGTGGACGAGCGCATCGCCGAACTGACCCAGCTGAAGTCCCAGTTGACCGAGCTGCGCCAGCGCTGCCTGTCGGCGCGGCCGGACACGGACGACTGCGGCATCCTGCATGGCCTGTCGGAAATGCAGGTCGAAGAACGCCAGGAACGCCATACCCACCTGGGATGATGCGCCGGGCGTGTGCCGCGCCCGCGGACCCCGAGTCGCCATGCCCGGGGCAGGGGGATAGCCCACCCCCATCGCGGTCGTGGCGTAATATGAGAACCTTTCCTATTTACGCTGTTGCTGTCTTTCCCGCTTCAGCCCCATTGCGCCAGATCCATGACCCAGACCACCACTGCCACTCCGCTGCACGCCATCACCTCGCGCCGTTCCGTCAAATTCCTGCGGGCCCCGGCGCCCAAGCCCGACGAACTTGAACAGATCCTGCAGGCCGCCATGTCGGCCCCCGACCACGGCGCGCTGCGTCCGTGGCGTTTCGTGGTGATCCAGGGCGAGGCCATCGGCAAGCTGGCCGACGTGGCGCTGGACGCGGTCAAGCGCAGCGGCGATCCGCGCATGACGCCCGAAAAGGAAAAGTCGGTGCGCGAATGGATGGCGGGCGTGCCGCTGTTCATCGCCGTGGCGCAGAAGATCGCGCACGACAACACCAAGATCCCCGAAACCGAGCAACTGCTGGCCACGGGCTGCGCCACCATGAACATCCTGAACGCCGCCCACATGCTGGGTTACGGCGCCTTCTGGAGCACCGGCATCGGCACCTACGTCGAAGACGTGCAGCACGCGCTGGGCCTGGATTCGCTGGATTACCGCTTCCTGGGTTTCCTGGCCATCGGCACGCCCGCGTGCGCGGTGCCCCCGGCCAACCGCCCGGCGTACAGCGAATTCGTCACCACCTGGACCGGTCCGGTCTGACGCGGGGCGCATGTCCGACATCAAGTGAAAAACCCGGCCGCGAGCCGGGTTTTTCGTTCTCCCGCCGGGCCATCGCAAGCCCTCGTGCCCTGTGCTAATCTGGCCCCCGGCCATGCATGATCATCCCTTTGCATGCGCCGACGATGGCAATGTTCGAGGTCACCCCCTTGAACAGTGTCTTTGGCAAGAAGAAGACGCATGACACGATCAAGCGTGGAGACAATACATGAGCCAATATGGGCCGCTGAAGTTGCACGTCCCCGAGCCTACCGGGCGTCCGGGTTGCAAGACAGACTTTTCCTACCTGCGCCTGTCGCCGCCAGGCGAGGTGCCCAAACCCCCCATTGATGTTGCCGCGATCGATACCGGCCCCCTGGCATACAGCCTGATCCGGGTCATCGACGATGAAGGGCACGCCGTCGGGCCGTGGGCACCGCAGATCAGCAACGAGCTGTTGCGCGCGGGCATGCGCGCCATGCTCAAGACGCGCATCTTCGATGGCCGCATGCTAACCGCCCAGCGCAAGAAGAAGATTTCCTTCTACATGCAGAGCCTGGGCGAAGAAGCCATCGGTTCGGCCCATGCGCTGGCGCTGGAGCAGGGCGACATGTGTTTCCCGACCTACCGCCAGCAGAGCATCCTGCTGTCGCGCGACGTGTCGCTGGTGACCATGATGTGCCAGCTGATGTCCAACGAGCGCGACCCGCTCAAGGGCCGCCAGCTGCCGGTGATGTATTCCGACAAGCCCAACGGCTTTTTCACCATTTCGGGCAACCTGGCCACGCAGTTCATCCAGGCGGTGGGCTGGGCCATGGCCTCGGCCATCAAGGGCGACACGCGCATCGCGTCGGGCTGGATCGGCGACGGCGCCACCGCCGAAGCCGATTTCCACACCGCGCTGACCTTTGCGCACGTGTATCGCGCGCCGGTCATCCTGAACGTGGTCAACAACCAGTGGGCCATCTCGACCTTCCAGGCCATCGCCGGGGGCGAGGGCGCCACCTTCGCCGGCCGCGGCGTGGGCTGCGGCATCGCCTCGCTGCGGGTGGACGGCAACGATTTCCTGGCGGTGTATGCCGCCTCGCGCTGGGCCGCCGAACGCGCCCGCCGCAACCTGGGCCCGACCCTGATCGAATGGGTGACTTACCGCGCGGGCCCGCACTCTACCTCCGATGACCCCTCCAAGTACCGTCCGGGCGACGACTGGAGCCACTTCCCGCTGGGCGATCCGATCGAGCGCTTCAAGAAGCACCTGATCCTGCTGGGCATCTGGTCCGACGCCGAACACGACGCCGTGCGCGCCGAGCTCGACGCCGAGATCCAGGCGGCCCAGAAAGAAGCGGAAAGCTACGGCACCCTGGTGGACGGCCACGTCCCCAGCGCCGCCAGCATCTTTGAAGACGTCTACAAGGACATGCCGGAGCATCTGCGCCGGCAGCGTCAGCAGCTCGGAGTGTGAGTGATGGCTATCGATAACAACGCTGGTCCGGCCTCTGCGCCGATGACCATGATCCAGGCTTTGCGCTCGGCCATGGATGTCATGCTGGAGCGCGACAACAACGTGGTGGTGTTCGGCCAGGACGTGGGCTATTTCGGCGGCGTGTTCCGCTGCACCGAAGGCCTGCAGGCCAAGTTCGGCAGTTCGCGCGTGTTCGACACCCCCATTTCCGAAGGCGGCATCGTCGGCGTGGCGGTGGGCATGGGCGCGTATGGCCTGCGGCCCGTCTGCGAAATCCAGTTTGCCGACTATTTCTACCCGGCTTCCGACCAGATCGTGTCCGAGGCCGCGCGCCTGCGCTACCGCTCGGTGGGCGAATTCACGGCGCCCATGACCATCCGCATGCCCTGCGGCGGCGGCATCTACGGCGGCCAGACGCACAGCCAGAGCCCCGAGGCGATGTTCACGCAGGTCTGCGGCCTGCGTACGGTGATGCCGTCCAACCCGTACGACGCCAAGGGCCTGCTCATCGCGTCCATCGAGAACGACGACCCGGTCATCTTCCTGGAACCCAAGCGCCTGTACAACGGCCCGTTCGACGGCCACCATGACCGCCCCGTCACGCCCTGGACCGGGCGCCCGGGCAGCGTGGTGCCCACCGGCTACTACACCGTGCCGCTGGATACGGCCGCCATCGTGCGGCCGGGCAATGCGCTGACGGTGCTGACCTACGGCACCACCGTGCACGTGTCGCTGACGGCCGCCGAGGAAACCGGCATCGACGCCGAAGTCATCGACCTGCGCAGCCTGTGGCCGCTGGACCTGGAAACCATCGTCAATTCGGTGAAAAAGACCGGCCGTTGCGTGGTGGTGCATGAAGCCACGCGCACCTGCGGCTATGGCGCCGAACTGATTGCGCTGGTGCAGGAGCACTGCTTCCATCACCTGGAGGCGCCCGTCGAGCGCGTGACCGGTTGGGACACTCCCTACCCGCACGCGCAGGAATGGGCGTACTTCCCCGGCCCGCGCCGGGTCGGCGAAGCGTTCAAACGCGCGATGGAGGTGTGAGATGGGGATTCATGTCATCAAGATGCCTGACATCGGCGAAGGCATTGCCGAGGTCGAACTGGTCGGTTGGCACGTCAAGGTCGGCGACACGGTCGCCGAAGACCAGCCGCTGGCCGACGTCATGACGGACAAGGCCACGGTCGAGATTCCGTCGCCGGTGGTGGGCCGTGTGGTCGCGCTGGGCGGCGACGTCGGCCAGGTGATGGCCGTGGGCGGCGAACTGATCCGCCTGGAAGTCGAAGGCGAGGGCAACCTCAAGGCCGACGCGGCGCAGAAGCCGCCAGCGGCGACGGTGTCGACGGCTGCCCCGGCGGCGTCCTCGCCGGCGCCCGCCAAGGCCGACAAGGCGCCCGCGGGCGGGGTGGCGGGGCAGATCGCCGCGTCGCTGCAATCTGCGGCGCCAGCGGCTTCGCCAGGCGCTGCGACCGCAGCCGCGCACGCGAGTGCGCCGCAAGGCCAGGGCCGTTCGACCGCTGCGCGCCAGGCGCCCGCCGCGGTCCGCCAGCCGGGTGAAAAGCCGCTGGCCTCGCCGGCCGTGCGCAAGCGCGCCTGGGACCTCGGCATCGAACTGCGTTTCGTGCCGGGCAGCGGCCCGGCCGGGCGCGTCATGCACGAAGACCTGGACGCCTACCTGCAAGGGCAGGGCGTGGCCAGTGCGCGCAGCGGTCCGGCCTACGCCGAACGCAACGACGAGGAACTCGTGCCGGTCATCGGCCTGCGCAGGAAGATCGCGCAGAAGATGGCCGAGTCCAAGCGCCGCATTCCGCACTTCAGCTACGTGGAAGAGATCGACGTCACCGAGCTGGAAGACCTGCGCGTGCAACTGAACCAGAAGTTCGGCGAGGCGCGCGGCAAGCTGACGCTGCTGCCGCTGCTGGCGCGCGCCATGGTGATAGCGCTGCGCGATTTTCCGCAGATCAACGCACGCTATGACGACGAGGCCGGCCAGGTGACGCGCTACGGCGCCGTGCACATCGGCATCGCCACGCAAAGCGACGGCGGCCTGATGGTGCCGGTGATGCGCCACGCCGAAGCGCGCGACGTCTGGGCCATGGCGGCCGAGATCGCGCGGCTGGCGCAGGCGGTGCGGTCCGGCAGCGCCGGGCGCGACGAACTGTCCGGGTCGACCATCACCATCACCAGCCTGGGGCCATTGGGCGGCATCGTCACGACGCCGGTCATCAACCATCCCGAGGTCGGCATCGTGGGCGTGAACCGCATCGTCGAGCGGCCCGCCTTCCGCCAAGGCGCCGTGGTGGCGCGCAAGCTGATGAACCTGTCGTCCTCGTTCGACCACCGCGTGGTCGACGGCATGGACGCCGCGCGGTTCATCCAGGCCGTGCGCGCGCTGCTGGAACAACCCGCGCTGCTTTTCGTGGAGTAAGCATGAGCCAGACTACCAAGACGACAACCTTGCTGGTGATCGGCGGCGGGCCCGGCGGCTATGTGGCCGCGATCCGGGCCGGCCAGTTGGGCGTGCCCACCATCCTGGTCGAAGGCGACCGCCTGGGCGGCACCTGCCTGAACATCGGCTGCATTCCGTCCAAGGCGCTGATCCACGCGGCCGAGGAATTCGACAAGGCGCGGCACTACGCCGGGCAGTCGGCGCTGGGCATTTCGGTGTCGGCGCCGGCGATCGACATCGGCCGCACCGTGGCCTGGAAAGACGGCATCGTCGGCAAGCTGACCGGCGGCGTGGGCGCGCTGCTCAAGAAGAACGGCGTGCAGGTGGTGCACGGCTGGGCCAGCCTTCTGGACGGCAAGACGGTCGAGGTCGATACCGCCGACCAGGGGCGCCTGCGCATCCAGTGCGAACACCTGCTGCTGGCGGCGGGGTCCGAGCCCACGCCGCTGCCGTCGGTGCCGTTCGGCGGCATCGTGGTGTCCTCCACCGAAGCGCTGTCGCCCACCGACATTCCGAGGAAGTTGGTGGTGGTGGGCGGCGGCTACATCGGCCTGGAACTGGGCACGGTGTACCGCAAGCTGGGCGCCGAGGTGGCCGTGGTCGAGGCGCAGGACCGCATCCTGCCCACCTACGACGCCGAACTCACCAAGCCCGTGGCGGCCGCGCTGGCCAGGCTGGGCATCGAATTGCACCTGGGCCGCAAGGTGCTGGGGCTGAACGGCGCGGGCAACGCGGTGCGGGTGCAGGACGCCAGCGGCGCTGAAACCCAGCTGCCGGCCGATCGCGTGCTGATCGCCGTCGGCCGGCGCCCGCGCACGCAGGGCTGGGGCCTGGAAAACCTGCAACTGGACCGCAAGGGCAACGCGCTGCGCATCGACGATCAATGCCGCACGTCCATGCGCGACGTCTGGGCCATCGGCGACATTGCCGGCGAGCCGATGCTGGCGCACCGGGCCATGGCCCAGGGCGAGATGGTGGCGGAATTGGTGTCCGGCAAGCGCCGCCACTTCCAGCCGGCCGCCATCCCGGCGGTGTGCTTTACCGACCCCGAAGTGGTGGTGGCAGGCTTGTCACCTGCCGACGCCGAGGCCGCGGGGCTGGACTGCCTGGCGGCCTCGTTCCCGTTCGCGGCCAACGGCCGGGCCATGACGCTGGAATCCACCGACGGTTTCGTGCGGGTGGTGGCGCGCCGTGACAACCACCTGATCGTGGGCTGGCAGGCGGTGGGGCGCGGCGTGTCCGAGCTGTCCACGGCCTTTGGCCAGTCGCTGGAAATGGGTGCCACGCTGGAAGACGTGGCGGGCACCATCCATGCGCATCCGACGCTGGGTGAAGCGGTGCAGGAAGCGGCGCTCAAGGCGCTGGGGCACGCGTTGCATATCTAGCGGGCCTGGCCTGAACTGACTGGTTCGGCGTGACCGGCCGCGGCGCGAGGAAATCGCGCCGCGGCTTTTTCATGGGAAATGACGATGCCGCCGCCACGTATTGGGCGGCACGGCGGCGCCGCTTAACGGCGGCCGTCGACGTAGGGCCGCGATTGCAGGATGACGATCTTGTCGCCCACCACGGCCCACTCGATGTCCTGGTCCACGCCGCCCAGCCGCTGCTTGATCTGCCGTCCCACGGTGGCCAGCCGCGCGACCAGCGCGTCATTCAGCACCTGGCGGTTGTCGGTCAGCGCCACCTCGCGCACGCCGCCAGCGGCATCCGCCACCAGTTGCGTGTCTTCGGCGGACCGGGTCAGCACCTGCACCGCCTTGGACCAGCTGGAATACATCACCTGTTCGGCCTGGCGCTTGCCTTCGACCACCTTGATGCCCAGGCCGCGCTTGGCCGAGATGTAGCTCACGTAGCGCCGGCTGGCATCGAACGGGTCACGCGTGATCATCACGCCGGAGCTGTCGGACGGCGCGGCCAATTGCACCAGCACGGCCATCACTACAGCGTCCTGGCCGATGCCGGCGGCGCGGCGCGCCTCGTAGGCCTCGAAGTTGTAGACCGAGGCCCACACGGTCAGCACGGCCTGCGTCAGCGCGTCGGCCTGCACGACGTTGGGCACGGTGGTGTACAGCCCGGCGCCGCTGAAGCCCGGCAGGTCTTCGGAATTGGACGAGCTGCGCACGAACACGCCGCGGCCCTGCAGCTGCCGTTGCCAGCGCGCCTGCCAGGTGGCCACCAGCGCCGGGTCGGGGCGGGCCGCCTGGATGTCCTGGCGCAGCCTGGCCAGTTCCTGCCGGCGCACGGTGGCGTCGGCCTTGAAATCGTCGCGCTGTTCCAGCGCCGCCACCCGTTGGGCAATGCCCAGCTGCTTCATGAATGCCGCGTATTGCGCGAACGGAATGCAGAAGCCGTCCGGCACGCTGGCGGCCGGGCGCAGGGCGGATTTCAGCGCACCCAGGTTCGCGGCCTTGACGCCGCAGTGGCGGCTGTCGCGCACGGCCAGGGCGTCCAGCGGCTTGAGGGCCTGCACCGTCAGGTCGGGCCGGGGCAACTGCGCCTGCGCTTTCGGCGGCGTGGCGGGCGGGCTGCCCGGGCCAGCGGTGGCCGGGCGTTCAGCAGGCTGGACCTGGTAGTCGTTGCCCGTGACGGTCAGCGTCACCCATTGGCCGTCGTACTGGCGCAGGGTCTTGGCTGCGTCGCGCACGTAGGCGTTGGGTACCCCCCAGCCCTTGGCCAGCAGGTTGACGTGCGACAGCAGGGTGGACGGCCGCTGCGTGATCAGCCCGGCAACCGGCGGCAGCCAGATCGGCACTTCGTCCAGCACCACGATGTCGTCGCGCGCCAGGTCGGGGGTGTTGTCCACCGAGGCCACGATGCGCAGCCGGCCCTGCGCACGGCCCGGGTTCAGTGGCAGGAAAGGCTGCTCGCGCAGCAGGGCTTCCTGCGTCACGAAGGTCACGCCGGCATCTTTGGCGGTCTGCTCGTGCAGGGTGGAATTGGTCTTGAAACTGGCGTGCGCGAAAAACGAGCGCTTCACGGCGTCGTCGGCCAGTTTCAGCAGGGCCGGCGTCAGGCGGTCGCCTTCCCAGAATTCGTAGGTATAGCCGGGCAGGTCGCGTTGCTGGCTGAGCGTGCCGAACAGGAAGCGCCGTTTCGGATCCTTGTACTGGGCGATCAGGGTGCTGCGGGTCAGATCGGGCGCCAGGCGCGTACGGCGCACGAAGTTCTCGTGCAGGTCGAAGCGCGGGGTATTGATGTAGTAGATGCGGTTGCCGTGCTGCCGGTCGATGGCGAACAGCACATGCGGGATCTCCAGCGGCGTGCCGGCGTTGTAGGTGCGCGCCAGCCGCAGGAAGTCCTCCTGGCTCGCGATGTTGCCCAGCGAGTCCGGGGCCGCCGGATCGCCTTGCGACGTGGCACCCGCATCCGTGGGTTCGCCGATGCGCAGGTCGACCCGGTTTTCGTATGGCGACGGCTTGCGCGCGGTCTGCGCCTGGGCAAGCGGGCCGGCCGCCAGCGCTATCAGACTGGCGCCGGCCAGCAGGGCCAGACGAAAACGGGGCAGGGCGAACGGCGTGATGACAGGCGCGCGCAAGGAGGGCATGGGCAGGAAATGGGGCCAGAAAGCGAACATGATAGCGAACCTGACGGGGCTTGCGGCGGACCCGCAAGTTCGAACGCCCGGGATAGCTTCAAACAGGCGTCCGTCTGATAAATGCCCTGCATTTCCCAGGTCGAGCCGTCTCTGCCGACGAAGGGCCACGCTTCGGTGACTTTGCCTGCCTTGGTCACCAGCAAAGTCTTCTTGTCTAACGAGATGATCTTCCAAGGTGTTCGCAAGGCGGAACTTGCCCGCCGCATGGGAGTGCACATGCCGCAGGTGGATCGCCTGTTGAATGTGAGGCATGCGTCGCGAATTGAACAAGTCGAATCGGCTCTGCAACAGCTTGGGCGGCGCCTGGATGTTTCGATCGCTTGAATCGGATCTGCTGGCCCCAAGCATCCAGTCGATCTCGGCGCTCCATACCGACAGACAATGAAAAAAGTACAGATTACGGCCATCACCGACTTTGAATGGTACGACGGTTTCGTATCCGGCTTGGTCTTCCATGCCGGCGGCGCGATGTGGGTGGCAACGGTCGCCTTTTATCCTGACGAACTTCGCAAAGAGTACGTTCTGGTCGAGCTCGCTGACGGCGCGCTCGACGAGGTGCAGGCGGTGTTTTCTCAATACGGCTTCGGTGACGCCCTTGATAGCGTATGGAAAAAATGCTGCAACACGTCCTATGTTGCTAGCGGAATAGTGGCCGTGGGCAGCGCATTGGTGCTTGAGGCCGCCCCAGCGCAATGGCTAAGGAATGCACGCGAACTACGGTTTCCTTGTCTGGAGAGATCGATAGACCATCCTTGGGATGCCGCGCCTGAAAGTTAGACCGCAGGAAGAGAGACTCTGAATGAATACGGCCCCGAGATCGGGGCCGTATTCATTTCATATCTGCAGCCGATTGGCGTGTCAGGTTGCCGTTTCCTGCAACACGCGGCGGGCTTCTTCGGCCACGCGTTCGGGGGCGGTGCCGCCCACGTGCTTGCGAGCGGCGACGGAGCCTTCCAGGGTCAGGACCTGGTGGACGTCGTCGCCGATCTGGGCGTGGTAGGCCTTGAGTTCGGCCAGCGACAGGTCGGCCAGGTCGCAGCCGCGTTGTTCGCAGTCGCGCACGGCGTGGGCCACGACTTCGTGGGCGTCGCGGAAGGGCACGCCGCGCTTGACCAGGTAGTCGGCCAGGTCGGTGGCGGTGGCGAAGCCTTGCAGGGCGGCGGCGCGCATGTTGTCGGCCTTGACCTTGATGCCGGCAGCCATGTCCGCGAAGATGGTCAGCGTATCGCGCACGGTGTCGACCGTGTCGAACAGGCCTTCCTTGTCTTCCTGGTTGTCCTTGTTGTAGGCCAGGGGCTGGCCTTTCATCAGGGTCAAAAGGGCAACCAGGTTGCCGTTGACACGGCCGGTCTTGCCGCGGGCCAGCTCGGGCACGTCGGGGTTTTTCTTTTGCGGCATGATCGAGCTGCCGGTGCAGAAGCGGTCGGCCAGGTCGATGAAGCCCACGCGCGGGCTCATCCAGAGCACCAGCTCTTCGGACAGGCGCGAGACGTGCGTCATGATCAGGGCGCCGGCGGCGCAGAATTCGATGGCGAAGTCGCGGTCGGAGACGGCGTCGAGCGAATTGCGGCAGACGCCGTCAAAGCCCAGCGTCTTGGCGACGCGTTCGCGGTCGATCGGGAACGACGTGCCGGCCAGGGCGGCGGCGCCCAGCGGCAGGCGGTTGACGCGGCGGCGGCAGTCGGCCAGGCGCTCGGCGTCGCGACCGAACATTTCGGCGTAGGCCAGCAGGTGGTGGCCAAAGGTGACGGGCTGGGCCACTTGCAGGTGGGTGAAGCCGGGCATGATGGTGCTGGCGTTGTCCAGCGCGACCGAGGCCAGCGCGTGGCGCAACTGGCGCAGCAGGTCGATCAGGGTGTCGATTTCGCCGCGCAGCCAGAGGCGGATGTCGGTGGCGATCTGGTCGTTGCGCGAACGGCCGGTGTGCAGGCGCTTGCCCGCGTCGCCGACCAGCTCGACCAGGCGCTTTTCGATGTTGAGGTGGACGTCTTCCAGGTCGAGCAGCCACTGGAAGCTGCCGGCATCGATTTCGGACAGGATCTGGGCCATGCCGCGCTGGATGTCGGCCAGGTCCTGGGCGCCGATGATGCCCTGGGCGGCCAGCATGTCTGCATGCGCGAGCGAGCCTTGAATGTCGACGTGCGCCAGGCGCTTGTCGAAATCCACGGACGCCGTATAGCGTTTGACGAGTTCGGAAACCGGTTCCGAGAACCGGGCGGACCAGGCCTGCGCCTTGTTGGCGAACTGGTTTTGATCGGGGGAGGGAGTGTTTGCCATGATGGCCCGAATTATAGGGCCTGCCATGGGGGGCTGACGAATCCGGACTTACCGAGTCCGTAGTGACCGTAGGGCACGGGGGCGCCGCGGCCCGGCGTCCTGGTAGCGCCTGGAAACCTTGCCCCGCCGCGACTTGTCGGATAATTCAGGGTCGCATCCGCGGGCCACCGGGATATATCCTGGCGGCAGCGATCTTGCCGGTTCGCGCCGCGCCCCCTTGTCCGAATCATTAGAGAGCACTCGAGCTATGCCCATGGAATGGGAAGAACTGGCCACCGAACTTGATACCTACATGCCGCACCAGCCCTGGGCCCAGACGCTGGTCGGCATCGGCGTGCTGATCCTGACGGCGTTGTTCGTCCAGTGGGTGGTCGCGCGGGTGGTGCTGCTGCTGGCCCACCGGCTGCTGGTGGTGAGCGGCCACGAAGACTGGGACAAGGCGCTGCAGCGCCGCCGGGCCTACCAGAACCTGTGGTACGCCGTGCCCTTCGCGGTGGTGTCGATCGGCATCGAGCTGGTGCCGCACGTGGAAAAGGCGGCCGCGCTGGTGGGCCGGCTGGCGCATGCCGGGGCCTGGATCTGCGTGTTCGTGGCGTTTTCCGGGGTGCTGAGCGCCTGGCAGGACACCTATTCGGCCACCACGCGCGCACAGACCCGCTCCATCAAGGGCTACATCCAGATCAGCAAGCTGATCCTGATGGCGGTATGCACCGTTTTGGTGCTTTCGATCCTGATCGACCGGTCGCCGCTGTGGATGATTTCGGGCCTGGGCGCGTTGTCGGCGGTGCTGCTGCTGGTGTTCAAGGACACGTTGCTGTCGCTGGTGGCCAGCACCCAGCTGACCAGCAACGACATGCTGCGCATCGGCGACTGGATCGAGATGCCGCAGTCCAACGCCGACGGCTTCGTCAAGGATATCGCCCTGCACACGGTCAAGGTGCAGAACTGGGACAACACTGTCACCACGGTGCCGACCTACAAGCTGTTTTCCGAAAGCTATCGCAATTACCGTCATATGTTCGAGTCGGGCGGCCGGCGCATCAAGCGCACGCTGCGCATCGACGCCAGCAGCGTGCGCTTTCTGACCGACGAAGAAGCCCAGCGGCTGATGCGGTTCCGGCTGCTGCACGACTACCTGCGGGTCAAGACGCACGACATCGCCCAGGCCAACCAGACCATGGGCGAACTGGCCAGCGTGCCGGCCAACCGCCGCCGGTTGACCAATATCGGTACGTTCCGCGCCTATGGCCTGGCGTTCCTGAAGCAGAACACCGAGGTGCGCCAGGACATGGCGATGATGGTGCGCATGATGGAACCCACGGCCGACGGCATCCCGGTCGAGGTCTATTGCTTCACGGCGGTCACGGCCTGGGTCGAGTACGAGCGCATCCAGGGCGACATTTTCGACCACCTGCTGGCGATCCTGCCGGAATTGGGCCTGCGGCTGTACCAGCAGCCATCGGGCGCCGACATCGGCGCCATGGGCAGCTACCTGCGCGACGGCGCCATCCAGGCCGCGCTGGCGGCGGAAGGCGCACGGCAGGGGCCGGACCGCGACCGCCTGGCGCCGCCGCCGTCCGCGTAGACCCTCGCCGGCCGGGCGGGGGCTCGGCCCGGGGGCTTGCCGCACCCTGTCGTCCCCAGGGGATTGCCCGCTTGGCCGGATGACGCCGTGAGATAATCGGCGCTTGGATTCCCAGGCGATAGAAACCCGATGTCGAACCCGTTCTTCAACCTGTATTCCCACGGATTCGCCCGCGTGGCGGTGGGCGTGCCCGAGTGCCGGGTCGCGGACCCGGCCTTCAATGCCGCGCAGACCATTGCGCTGGCGCAGCAGGCCGCCCAGGGCGGCGCGGTGCTGGCCGCTTTTCCCGAACTGGGCCTGTCGGCCTACACCTGCGACGACCTGTTCCACCAGCAGGCCCTGCTGGATGCCTGCGAGGCGGCGCTGGACCAGGTGGTGCAAGCCACGGCCGAACTGGACATCGCCCTGATCGTCGGCGCGCCGCTTCGGGTAGCGCACCAGTTGTTCAATTGCGCGGTGGTGGTGGCCGGGGGCCGCATCCTGGGCGTGGTGCCCAAGACCTACCTGCCGAACTACGGCGAATTCTACGAAGCGCGCCAGTTCAGCGCGGCCGATTGCACCGCGGCGACCGAAATCGCGCTGCTGGGCCAGACGGTGCCGTTCGGCGCCGAGCTGCTGTTCCAGATGGAAAAGCTGCCGCTGTTCCAGTTCCATGTCGAGATCTGCGAGGACGTGTGGGTGCCGATCCCGCCGTCGTCGTTCGCGGCGCTGGCGGGCGCGACGGTGCTGGTGAACCTGTCGGCCTCGAACATCGTGGTGGGCAAGTCCGCATACCGCCATCAACTCGTGGCGCAGCAGTCGGCGCGCTGCCTGTCGGCGTACATGTATACGTCGGCCGGGCGCGGCGAGTCATCGACCGACCTGGCCTGGGACGGCCAGGCGCTGATCTACGAAAACGGCGAACTGCTGGGCGAGTCCGAGCGCTTCCTGGCCGAATCGCATCTGTTGTTCTCGGACGTGGACCTGGAACGCCTGTCGCGCGAGCGCATGCGCCAGACGACCTTCGGCCAATCGGTGCGGCGCCACCAGGACGAGGTGCGCAAGTTCCGCAACGTGCGGGTGCCGGTGAATCCCCCGCTCGAAGACGCCGAGCTGCCGCTCGAGCGCCGCGTGGCACGGTTCCCCTATGTGCCGGCCGACGCGCAGCGCCGCGACGCGCGCTGCAAAGAGGTCTACAGCATCCAGGTGCAGGCGCTGGCGCAGCGGCTGTCGGCCAGCGGCATGTCCAAGGTGGTGATCGGCATTTCGGGCGGGCTGGATTCGACCCATGCGCTGCTGGTGTGCGCGCAGGCGATGGATACGCTGGGGCTGCCGCGCGCGAACATCCTGGCGATCACCATGCCGGGCTTTGCGACCAGTACGCGCACGCTGCAGCAGGCGCGCCAGCTGATGGCGGTGGTGGGCTGCACGGCGTCCGAGATCGATATTCGCCCCAGCTGCCTGCAGATGCTGAAAGACCTGGGGCATCCCTATGCCGATGGCCAGCCGGTGTACGACATCACGTTCGAGAACGTGCAGGCGGGCGAGCGCACCAACCACCTGTTCCGCATTGCCAATTTCAATGGCGCGATCGTGATCGGCACGGGCGACCTGAGCGAATTGGCGCTGGGCTGGTGCACGTACGGGGTGGGCGACCATATGTCGCACTACAGCGTGAACGCCAGCGTGCCCAAGACGCTGATTACGCACCTGGTGCGCTGGGTGGCCGAGTCGGGCCGCCTGGGGCCGGAAGGCGCGGCGGTGCTGCTGGATGTGCTGGGCACGGACGTGAGCCCCGAGCTGGTGCCGGGTGGCGCCGACGGCAACCCGGGACAGAAGAGCGAGGACACGATCGGGCCGTACGAGCTGCAGGATTTCAACCTGTATTACACGCTGCGCTACGGCTTTTCGCCGACGAAGGTGGCATTCTTGGCCCTGGCGGCCTGGCGCGACCGGGATGCCGGGGCGTGGCCGGAAGGCGGCCACGTGGCGCGCAACCAGTACGACCTGGCGGCAATCAAGCGCAACCTGAAGATCTTCCTGGACCGGTTTTTCCGGCTCAGCCAGTTCAAGCGGACGTGCGTGCCGAATGCGCCGAAGGTGGGCTCGGGCGGGTCGCTGTCGCCGCGGGGCGACTGGCGGGCGCCGAGCGATTCGGAATCGGTGGTGTGGATGCGGGATGCGGACCGAATTCCGGACGAGGCGCCGGGCAGCTAGGCTGCGGGTTTTCCCGGCGGCATGGGAGGCGGCGCCAGGGTGGCGGCCGCTATGCCGGGTGGTATTCTCTTAATCATTGCGCTTTGCCGGCATGTGGCCGGGGCAGGGCGTTGCAACAGATCAAAAACCAGGACGACGAACGTGAAACAAGTCACCGCCATTATCAAACCCTTCAAGCTCGACGAAGTCCGCGAGGCGCTGGCCGAGGTGGGCGTCAGCGGGCTGACCGTGACGGAAGTGAAGGGGTTCGGGCGCCAGAAGGGGCATACCGAGCTTTATCGGGGGGCGGAATACGTGGTGGATTTCCTGCCGAAGATCCGGGTGGAAGTGGTGTTGCCGGATGACCAGGTCGAGGCAGCGATCGAAGCGGTCGTGAAGGCGGCGCGTACGGGCAAGATCGGGGACGGGAAGATTTTCGTCACGCCGGTCGAGCAAGCCATCCGGATTCGGACGGGTGAGAGTGACGAAGAGGCGCTTTGATTTTTTTATTTTTGCGTGGGTTGTTTTCTTCGTAGGTACCCTTTCTTCGTAGGTCGCCCGGCACGGGCCGCGCACCGCGTGTGCGCGCCAACGATTGCGGTCCGGAGCCTTCGCTCCGGACTTGCCTCGGCGGCCCCCCCCCTTCGTCATCTTCGTCCTCGCCTTCGGCGACTCCTACAGATTCCCTCGGGCGCATCGACGGCGCGCACACGCGGTGCGCGGCCCGCGCCGGGCTACGAGCGTCTAGGGTTGTCGCGCTGTCAGACCTGTGTGTGGGGGAGAGGTTTGCGGGGCCCGCCGAAAACTGCCGCGCGGGCGGCCGTCCCCGGCTTACGCGTTGTGCTGCGTCGTCGCGATGCTCGCGGTGCGCTGGCGATGAATGCTTTTTGTTTTCGGCGGTATTGCAGTTTTTAGCCTGCTATCGCTTGCTTTGGCACAGCGCGTGCAATGCGCGCCTCGCCTTTCTTTCCCTTCTAGCGGATCAGCTGATTCATCTCCAGGATCGGCATCATCACCGCCAGCACGATCAACAGCACGAATCCCCCCATCAGCAGGATCAGCGCGGGCTCCAGCAGCGCGGTCATGGCCATGGCGCGGCGTTCCAGGTCGCGGGAGAGGTTTTGGGCGCCGCGGTCCAGGAGTTCGGGGAGTTGGCCGGTTTTTTCGCCGCTGGAGATCAGGTGGACGAGGAGGGACGGGAAGACTTTCTGGGCGGCCAGCGAACTGGACAGGGCGGCGCCTTCGCGGACGCGGGCGGAGGCTTCGTCGACGGCGGTGCGCAGCACGTCGTTGCCGAGGGTGCGGCGGGCGGCTTCGAGGGCGGTGAGCAGGGCGACGCCGCTGCCGCACAGGATGGCGAGGGTGGAGGCGAAGCGGGCGGCGTTGACGCCCAGGACGAAGCGGCCGGCCAGGGGCAGGCGCAGGACGCGGGCGTGCCAGGCGTGGCGGGCGGCGGGCACGCGCAGGGAGTAGCGCCACAGGATGATGGCCAGGGCGATGGCGGCGCCGGTGGCCAGGCCCCAGTCGCGGACGTAGTCGGACAGCGACAGCATGATGCGGGTGAGCAACGGCAGCTGCTGTTTGGCGTGGCTGAAGGCGGAGACGACCTGGGGCACGACGTAGCCGAGCAGGAAGATGACGATGATGACCGAGACGCAGCCGACGACGGCGGGGTAGATGAACGCGGTCATGACCTTGCTGCGCAGGGTGTTGCGTTCTTCGATGTAGTCGGCGAGTTTTTCCATGACCTGGGCGAGGTCGCCGGATTCTTCACCGGCGCCGATGAGGGCGCGGTAGATCTCGGGGAAGTCGCGGGGGCGCGAGGCCAGCGCGGTGGACAGGCGATGGCCGGCGCGCACGTCGTCGCGCACGCCTTCCAGGGTGGCGGCGATGTGCTTCTTTTCGGCTTGTTCCAGGGTGGCGGACAGCGCGGCGTCCAGCGGCAGGCGGGCGGCGAGCAGGCTGGCGAGCTGGCGCGTGAGCCAGGCGAGGTCGGCGTCGGACAGGCGCGTGCGCAATGCCGCGCCCAGGCCTTGCGCGCGCGCGGCGGGAGACGTGGACAGGGGCAGGAGGCCGCGGCCGCGCAGCTGGTTGCGCGCGCCGCGTTCGCTGTCGGCGTCGATCGTGCCGTGCACGATTTTTCCGAGCGCGTCAGTGGCTTCGTAACGAAAGGATGGCATGGTGGGAGGGTGATCCGGGTGCCTGCCCGCAGGCGCGAGAGGCCCGTGAATAAAGGCTTTCCAGGCCGTCACCTTGCCTTTGGATTATGACCGTAGTGTTGCAGTGTCACCCCGTATACTCCGACGCGCTTTCACGTCTTTTCACATGTCTTCACGTCTCAGGCACATCTCGTCATGCGTCATATCGCGCAGTTCAGCCTTGCGGTCTTGCTCGCGGCAAGCCAACTCGGACCCACGGCCAGCCAGGCCTATGCTCAACAGGCAGACAATCGCGTCAGCCTGAATTTCGTGGACACGGATATCCCGGCCGTGCTGCGTGCGCTGTCGCTGTTCACCAAGCGCAATTTCCTGGTCGATCCCCGGGTCAAGGGCAAGCTCACGCTGGTGTCGGACCGGCCCGTCGATAGCGGGCAGGCCTTGTCGATGCTGACGGGCGCGCTGCGGCTGCAAGGCTTTGCGATTGTCGAGGTGGACGGTGTGACGCGGGTGGTGCCGGAAGCCGATGCCAAGCTGCAGGGCAGCGCGGTGGTGGGCGATCCGCGGCCGGCAGCGCCCGTGGGCGGTGCGGGCAAGGGCGCGGTGCCGGTGTCGACGTTTGCGCGTGGCGCTTCGGGCAACAGCGGCGAGATGCTGACGCGGGTGTTTCCGTTGAAGTACGAGAATGCGGCGAACCTGGTGCCGGTGTTGCGCCCGATGGTGCCGCCGAACAACCCGATCAATGCGTATCCGGGCAACAACACGCTGGTGGTGACGGACTACGCGGACAACCTGGACCGCATCGCGGCGGTGATCGCGCGGATCGACGTGCCCAGTTCGATCGACACGGACGTGGTGCCGGTGCGTTCGGGCATTGCGTCGGATATCGCAGTGCTGGCGTCGCAATTGCTGGACACGCAAAGCAACGACCCCACGCAGCGCATCGCGGTGGTGGCGGACCCGCGCAGCAACAGCGTGCTGGTGCGCGCGGGCAGCCCGGCGCGCACGCGCCTGGCGCGCGACCTGATCCTGAAGCTGGATGCGCAGCAGAACCGCGCGGGCAATCTGCACGTGGTGTACATGCGCAACGCCCAGGCCACGCGCATCGCGGAAGTGCTGGGCGGCCTGCTGGCCGGCCAGGCCAATGCCGCGCCCGGCGCCAACCCGGCGGGCGGCAATGCCGGCGGCGCGCAGACGGGCGGCAACCGGACGCAGCAAGCCACGGGCAGCAGCACGGGCAACAACGGCCTGGGGCTGTCGGGTTCGACCGGCGCGTCCGGGTCGTCCAAGGGCGGCATGTCGGGCGACCAGGAACGCATCGCGCGCGACGAGACCGGCAACCAGGCGGTGTCGTATTCGGCGGGCGGCGCCACCATCCAGGCGGACCCGGCCACCAATTCGCTGATCATCTCGGCGCCGGAACCCTTGTACCGCAGCCTGCGTGAAGTGATCGACCAGCTCGACCAGCGCCGCGCGCAGGTGCTGGTGGAAAGCCTGATCGTCGAAGTGAGCGAAGATGCCGCGGCGGAATTCGGCATTCAGTGGATGACGGGCGCGGGCAACATCAACAGCGGCGGCACGAGCTTCATTGGCGGCACCAACCTGGGCGGCAGCGGCCTGTCGGGCAAGGGCCCGACGTCGATCGACGCGCTGGGCGGCGGCCTGAGCCTGGGCGTGGTCAAGGGCACGGTGGACGTGCTGGGCAACAAGGTGATCAACCTGGGCGTGCTGGCGCGCGCCATGCAGAACACGGGCCAGGCCAACATCCTGTCCACGCCGAACCTGCTGACGCTGGACAACCAGTCGGCCAGCATCCTGGTGGGCAAGACGGTGCCGTTCGTGACGGGGCAGTACGTCACGTCGGGCAGCAATGGCAGCTCGAATCCGTTCCAGACCATTGAACGCGAGGACGTGGGCCTGAAGCTGAACATCCGACCGCAGGTGTCGGAAGGCGGTTCGGTCAAGCTGGACATCTACCAGGAAGTCAGCAGCATCGATGAAAGCCGTTCGACGGCCACCACCGGCATCGTGACGAACAAGCGCGCCATCGACACCAGCGTGCTGGTCGACGACGGCGAGATCATCGTGCTGGGCGGCCTGCTGGAAGAGAACGTGACGGTCACGTCGAACAATGTGCCGGGCCTGAGTTCGATTCCCGTGCTGGGCGAGCTGTTCAAGTACGAAAGCCGCAAGCGCACCAAGACCAATCTGATGGTGTTCCTGCGGCCTTACGTGGTGCGCGACGCCAACCGCAGCGCCGCCGTCACGCTGGATCGCTACGATTACATGCGCCGCGCCCAGGCGGCCACGCAGCCGGGCAACCACTGGCTGCTGCCGGATGCGCAGGCGCCGATGCTGCCGCCGGCCGGCGCCGGTGCGGGCTCGGTGTCCAACAACGTGTACGACTTCCGCGGCGGCCAGCCGGCCCAGGCCGCGCGGCCGGCGGCGGCCAGCGTGCAGTCGTTCGCGGTGCGGCAGTATCCCGACCTGGTGCAGACGGGCAATGCGTCGGTGCCGATTCGTGCCCCCCGGCCGCTGGCTGCGAGCGTGGCGCGCGACCTGTCGTCGCTGCAATGAGCGCGCACCCCTTGCCCTATGCCTGGGCCCGCGCCCAGCGGGCGGTGCTGTCGCTGCGCGCGGGCCATGCGCAACTGACGGTCAGCCCGCGCACGCCGGAATGGGCGGTGCGCGAGATCCGGCGTTGCCATGGCGATATCGCGGTGACGCAGGTGGAGGACGAGGCGCTGGAAACGTTGCTGGCCGCGGCCTACAGCCACGCCGAGGACGCGGCATCGGTGATGGGCGTGGCCGAAAACGAGATCGACCTGGACCGCCTGCTGCAGGACATGCCCGAAGTGGCGGACCTGCTGGACGCGCAGGACGACGCGCCGGTGATCCGGATGATCAACGCGCTGTTCGCGCAGGCCGCGCGCGACGGCGCCAGCGACATCCACATCGAACCGTTCGAGACGCATTCGGTGGTGCGCTACCGGGTGGACGGCACGTTGCGCGACGTGGTGTCGCCGCGCAAGGCGCTGCACGCGGCGCTGATTTCGCGGATCAAGATCATGGCGCACCTGGACATCGCCGAAAAGCGCTTGCCGCAGGACGGCCGCATCGCGCTGCGGGTGGGCGGCCGGCCGATCGACATCCGCGTGTCCACGCTGCCCACCGGACACGGCGAACGCGCGGTGCTGCGCCTGCTGGACAAGGAGGCCGGCCGGTTGCGGCTGGAAAAGCTGGGCATGGCGCCCGGCGTGCTGGGCCAGCTGGACCGGCTGATCCGCCAGCCGCACGGCATCGTGCTGGTGACCGGGCCGACAGGCAGCGGCAAGACCACCACGCTGTACGCCGCGCTGAGCCGGCTGGATGCGTCCACCAGCAACATCCTGACGGTGGAAGACCCGATCGAATACGACCTGCCGGGCATCAGCCAGACGCAGGTCAACGCCAAGATCGACATGAGTTTCGCGCTGGCGCTGCGGGCCATTTTGCGGCAGGACCCGGACGTGATCATGATCGGCGAAATCCGCGACCTGGAAACGGCGCAGATCGCGGTGCAGGCCTCGCTGACGGGCCACCTGGTGCTGGCCACGCTGCACACCAACGACGCGGTCTCGGCCGTGACGCGGCTGACGGACATGGGGGTGGAGCCCTTCCTGCTGTCCTCGTCGTTGCTGGGCGTGCTGGCGCAGCGGCTGGTGCGCAAGCTGTGTCCGGCGTGCAAGAAGCCGTCGATGCAGGATGGCGTGCGGGTGTTCCACCCGGTCGGCTGTGACGCCTGCAACCACACGGGCTACAGCGGCCGCTCGGGTATCCACGAGCTGTTCACGGTGGACGACGAGGCGCGCAGGCTGATCCACGAAGGCAGCGACGAGCGCGAACTGCGCCGCGCGGCCAGCGCTGCGGGCATGTTCAGCATGCGTGAGGATGGCGCGCGCTGGGTGGAAATCGGCGACACCTCGCCAGAAGAAATCCTGCGGGTGACGCGGGACGCCTGAAGCCTGCGCGGCGAGAAGGCACGAGGCCCGCACGGCGGGGCGGCACGCGCCGGGGCGTGCCGGGCCGGGCCCCTCCAGCCCGGCGCCTTAATTTCCCGTGCCGAACGCCACCGTATCGCCGCTGCGCAGGCCCAACGTGGACATCAGGCCGTCCAGCGCGGCGCGGTCGGCCTCGCTGGCCGACGGGGCGAACGTGGCCTGGCCCGTGAAGCGCACGCCGCGCGCGCTGGCGCTGCCCTGGCCGGTGACGGCCAGCGGGCCGTTTTCGGTGGTCAGCGCCAGCGTGGCGCCGGACTTGCCGTTGCCGCGGATCTTCAGCAGATAGGTGCCCACGGGCGACACACGCGTGAGCGCCGTGCCGGCATCGCGCCAGCGCAGGTCGGCCAGCGGCGCCTCGGGCAGGTTGCCGCCCAGGCGCAGGGCCTGCCAGTTGATCTCGATCGTGCCTTCGGGCGCCAGCGTGTTCCAGGGCGCGCCCAGTGCGGGCAGCGCCGTGGCCGGCAGGCGCAGCGATTGGGCCGACAGCGTGACGCCGGTCCAGCCCACGCCTGCGCGCAACGGCCCTTGCAGCCAGGGGTGCGACAGTTCCAGCGTCATCGACGACCAGCGCCATTGCCAGTGCAGCGCCTGCGGCAGCAGGCGGCGTGCGCCGGGCGGGCCCAGCGCGATCCAGGCGCTGCCGTTCCAGAGGGTGCCGGCGGCGTCGGCCAGCGTGACCGGTGCGTCGGCGGGCAGCAGCGCCAGCAGCCAGCGCGCAGGCAGCACGGCGGCGGCCGCCGCCAGCGCACAGGCGCCGCAGGCCAGTGCCAGACCGGTGCGCTTGGGCAAACGAGGCAGACGCATCAGGATCGGGCCTTGCGAGCCGGCAGCGCCAGCGTGAGGCTGCCGTTGACCAGCCCCGGCAACGGGCGGCCATTGGCGTTGGCGGCGCGGGTCAGGTCCACGTCCTTGACGGTCAGGCCCCAGTCACCGGCGGCGTTTTCCAGCCAGCGCAGCAGGGCCGACGACGGGATGTCGGTCAGGGCCAGCGTGACGCTGTCGCCCTGGCCCGGGTGGTCCAGCTTCCAGTGGTCGGCCGGCAGGCCCGCGCGTTCCAGGCTGGCGCCGATGTCGGTCGCGGTGGGCAGCGTGGCGGCGGGCGCGGCGGCCTTGCCGCGCAAGGCGGTTGCCTGCGCGGCCAGGTCGGCCACGGACGCCGCCTGCGTGCGCAGCAGGGGCAGTTCATCGCGCAGCTTGCGCGTGGTGTCCAGCGCCGGCTCGATCAGTACGGTGAAGACCACCACCGCACCGAGCAACGCGCCGGCCGCGTTGACGAGGCGGCGTTCGCGCGGGGCCAGGGCCAGGTAGCGCTGGCGGGCGCGGTCGGCGGCGGGCGCCAGGGGTTTGCGGACGGCGCGCCAGGCGGCGTCAAGGCGTTCGAGGGGCGTCATGGTTGGCTGCGCGTGATGCGCCAGGTGTTGTCGTTGTCACCGCGTTCCAGCTTCAGGCCTTGTGCGGCCGCTTGCTGGACCAGCGCGGGGGTTTCGGCCACGCGTTGGGCGGTGGGGCCGGCGTCGGCCAGTTGCAGGGTCAGGGCCTGGTCGGCGTAGGTCAGCCGCGCCACTTTGTCGGCGGCGAAGGGCAGGGTCTGCGCCGCGGCGCGGGCCAGCGGCAGGAAGTCGCCCGCGCTGGCGGCGCCGCGATGGTCGCGCAGCGCGTCCAGGCCTTGCCGGGCCTGGCGGGCCGGGTCCAGCACCACGGGAATGTCCGGGAACGCGGCCAGCACCTGGCGGCGCATGCCGTCGCGCAGGGACTGGGCCTCTCCGCGCAGTTGCGCGGCGTGCAGGTTCAAGCCGCCGATCCAGACCACGGCGGCCGCCGCACCCCAGCGCCAGACGGGGCGCCAGCGCGACACGCGTGCGGGTGCCAGCTGCGGCATGGCCAGCGACCAGGACGGCGACGGCGCCCGCCAGCGCGGGTCGGCGGGGTCGCGCAGCGGTGTGGCGTCGTCGGGCGCCAGGGTCTGCGGCGCAATCAAGGCATGGGCGCGCAGGCCGTGCGTGTTCAAGAGGCTCCAGGCGCGGCGCACCGGCTCGCGCGCCGCCCAGGCCAGCGGCACGCCCAGCGTGTCTTCCATGCCGCGGATGCGTTCGCTGGCGGACGCCAGGGT
>NZ_JCBANA010000049.1:0-50354 GCF_059760725.1 Achromobacter sp. 1014246743 | reverse complement strand
ATTCAATTTAGTTAATTGGTGATGACACACAGTAGAGACGCGACGTAGATGTCAGTAAGATTGTTTTTTTCTTTTAGTGACACGGCCCCCACAGAATTCACAGCATCGCCCGTTTCGTCGGCGGCGTCGGATGTGTATAAGAGACGTCCGCCCGCCCGCAAGCGCGGCGACGCCCCGCGCCGCGACGCCGCCCCCAGCACGCGATCCGGCCGCCCGCCGCAGCGCGCGCCGCGCCTGGATGACCAGTACATCGCGCCCGCCACCCCGGCCGGCCGCTTCTACGACCCCTTCGAAGACGACGGCCCCGCCCCCGAATTCGCGCCCGAACCCGACTACGATGACGCCGCTGACGTGGGTCACGCCCCGCCCGGCCGCCACGACGACGCACACGACCACGATCATCGCGACCGCGAGCCCGTCGTCGAGGTGCGCAGCCGCCGCCCCCGCGAAACCCGCCAGGCCGAAACCTTCAAGGTGTTCGCGCCCTGCCCGCAGGGCCTCGAAGAAGCCCTGACCGCCGAAATGCAGGCCCTGGGCTACGAAGACGCCCAAGCCGGCCGCGCCGGCTGCTCGTTCACCGCCGACTGGTCCGGCGTGCAGCGCGCCAACCTGTATTCGCGCCTGGCCACCCGCATCCTCGTGCAGGTCGCCCATGCCGAGATCTCGCACGAAGACGACATCCTCGACCTGGCCCGCGATACCCCCTGGGAACGCTGGTTCGGCGCCGAACAGACCCTGCGCGTCGACACCTCCGCCATCAAGAGCCCGGTGCAGAGCCTGCAGTACTGCAATCTGCGCGCCAAGGACGGCATCTGCGACCGGCTGCGCGAACTGGAAGGCGAACGCCCCAGCATCGACACCGTGCGCCCCGACGCCCGCGTGCACCTGTTCCTGACCGGCCACACCGCCACCCTGTACCTGGACACCTCCGGCGAATCGCTGTTCAAGCGCGGCTGGCGCCTGGACAAGGGCGAAGCGCCCCTGCGCGAAAACCTGGCCGCCGGCATGCTGGCGCTGGCGGGCTGGGACCCGGCCGCGCCGCTCCTGGATCCCTTCTGCGGCTCGGGCACCATCCTGATCGAAGCGGCCTGGATCGCCCTGGGCGTGCCCCCCGGCATCTCGCGCCCGTTCGGATTCGAGCGCCTGCGTGACCACGACGCCTACCGCTGGCGCGACCTGAAGGACGACGCCCGCTCGCGCATCCTGCCGCAGCTGGACGCCCCTCTGGTCGGGTACGACCTGGACCCCCAGGCCGTGGAATTTGCCCGCAACAACGCCGAGCGCGCCTGGCTGACGGCCGATTCCATCCGTTTCGAAGTGGGCGACGCCCGCCACATCGAAGCCCCGGCCGACCATGGCTGGATCGTCACCAACCCGCCCTACGGCGAGCGCATGCTGACCGAGCCGGACGCCGACCTGTGGCGCGACTGGGCCACCTGCCTGAAGCGCAACTTCGCCGGCTGGCAATTGCACGTCATCACCAGCGACATGACCCTGCCCAACCAGATGCGCCTGAAACCCAAGCGCCGCGTGCCGCTGCACAACGGCGCCCTGGACTGCCGCCTGTTCGGCTTCGAGCTGGTCGCCGCCGGCTACCGCGACGCCTGACCTTCCCCTACCCCGCCCGGGGGCTTGCCCCTGGGCGGCGGCCTGCCTGACCCCGCCCCCTGCTCGTTGTAAAAGCGCCGCAACATGGCGCCCGTATCTTTGCTTATGGTGCCCCGCAGCGCCGATTTGGGGCATCATCAGCACCATGGTGTTGCCGAAATGCACCGGACGCTTGCACAGTTTCAGGGTTAACCCTATAATTCGGGTAATCCCTAGTAGCTAAACAACTGTGCAAGCCCGTGGAGGCTATTGTGATCAACCCGAACAACACCATCCGCCTGACCGACGAACTCGAGCGTCAACTGATGCTCCAGGCCATCGAAGAACAATTCCGCCCGCATCCGATGCGTGCGTTGGCCGCAGGCCTGCGTAAGCTGGCCCACGGCGTCCGTGCCCTGGCTGGCAAGACGAGCGCCAAGAACGCGCACTCCGCCGCCTGAGCATGGCCCAAGGCCCTCGGGCCTGACCGTTTTCCCCTTGGGGGCTGCATAGCCCCTTTTATAGACCCGCCCTTACCGGCGGGTTTTTTTTATGGTCGGCCGCTTTGTCGGATAATACCGGCCCATGACCGACACCCTCCTTGACCAGACTCCCAACCGGCTGCGCCGGTTTGCCTGCATGATGTACGAAGCCGTGCTGCTGTTTGGCGTGGTGTTCCTGGCAGGCTACCTGATGGACACGCTGACCCAGAGCAAGAATGCGCTGGAACTGCGATCAGCCCGCCAGGCTTGGCTGTTCGTGGCGATCGGCGCCTATTTCGTGCTGTGCTGGCGCCGCCGTGGGCAGACCCTGCCCATGAAGACCTGGAACATCCGGCTGGTCGACCGCGACGGCAATACGCCAACCACGCCACGCCTGGTCTTGCGCTACGTGCTGGCCTGGCCGCTGGTGCTGGCGGGCGCCGCGCTGGTCAAGCTGGCCGCCATGGCCACGGGCTGGGCGTCGGTCGACATGTTCATCGTCGCAGCCCCTTTCGCGATCTTCGTCTGGTCCTGGTTCGACCCCGATGGCCAGTTCCTGCATGACCGCATCCTGGGCACCCGCCTGCGCAATGCGCCGAATCGCAAGAAGGCACGCTGACATCCGGCAAGGGCGGGCGCTGACCGCCTGCTGAACACACCTGCTTACAAACAGCAAAATCGTGCGCCGATTTTGGCGTTGGCTTTCAGAAAGTTGAAAGTCGCCCGCAAAGACAATGAGGCCCCTTTCACAGACGCCTCAAAAAAATCATGCGCGCTTTCCTTTCCCGCCTGTCGCTGGCCGCCGCCAGCGTGCTGTTGTTCCTGCCCCTGGGCGCCTCCGCCCAGAATGCCGCTGCGCAGCAGGAAATCGAAGCGGCCATGAAAGCCGCCTTCGCCGCGGCCCAGGAAGGCCCGGCCGACGTCAAACTGGGCGACCAGGCCGTCGTGCATCTGCCCGAATCCATGTTCTTCGTGCCGCGCGCCCAGGCCGACCGCCTGATGGCCGCCTACGGCAACGGCAAGGACCCCTCGCTGCTGGGCGTGGTCATGCCCAAGAGCGACGATGACGACTGGGTCATCACCGTGAACTTCGACAAGGCCGGCTACATCAAGGACGATGACGCCAAGAACTGGAACGTCAACGAGCTGCTGGACAGCCTGCGTGAAGGCACTGAACAGTCCAACGAAGAACGCAAGAAGCGCGGCTTTCCCGAACTGGTGATGGACGGCTGGGTCGAATCGCCCAAGTACGACAGCAACTCGCAGCGCCTGGTCTGGTCGGTGGCCGTCAAGCACAAGGGCGAAACCGCCAACGACAACCCCACCGTCAACTACAACACCTACGCGCTGGGTCGTGACGGCTACATCACGCTGGACCTGATCACGCAGAAGAGCCTGGTGCCCAAGGACAAGACCGCCGTGCTGACGCTGCTGGACAACCTGAAGTACGTCGAAGGCAAGCGCTACGCCGACTTCAATTCGTCGACCGACAAGGTGGCCGAATACGGCCTGGCCGCGCTGGTGGCCGGCGTGGCCGCCAAGAAGCTGGGGCTGTTCGCCGTGATCGCCGCCTTCCTGGCCAAGTTCGCCAAGGTCGGCATCCTGGCCGCCGCGGCGCTGGGTGGCGGTCTGTGGAAGCGCATGCGCGGCAAGAAGGCCGATCAGGCCCAACCCTGAGCCGGCTTGCGTCCTGAACGATGAAGCTGATCCTGCTGTTGCTGTCGGGCTTCAAGTACCTGAAGTTCGGCAAGCTGCTGGCCACCGGCGGCACCATGCTGCTGTCGGTGGCGGCGTATGCCCTGGTGTTCGGCTGGCGCTACGCCGCGGGCTTCGTCCTGTTGCTGCTGCTGCACGAAATGGGGCACTACATCGCGGCGCGCCAACGCGGCCTGGACGTGGGCGCGCCGGTATTCATTCCGTTCGTGGGTGCCTGGATCCAGCTCAAGGACATGCCGCACGACGCGGATACCGAGGCCTACGTGGGGCTGGGCGGCCCGCTGGCCGGCACGGTGGCGTCGCTGGCCTGCTACTTCGCGGCGCGCAGCACCGGCAGCGACCTGCTGCTGGCGCTGTCGTATGCGGGTTTCTTCATCAATCTGTTCAACCTGATCCCGCTGTCGCCCTTTGACGGCGGCCGCATCACCGCGGTGCTGTCGCCACGCATCTGGTTGGTCGGCGTGCCGGTGCTGGTGGCGCTGTTCTTCTGGCGTCCCAGTCCCATCCTCATCCTGGTGGCCGTGCTGGCCTTCCCCAATGTGCTGCGGGCCTTCAAGTACGACCCGACGCTGCCCGAGAACCAGGCCTATTACGGCACCTCGCTGGAAAGCAAAGTGACCTATACCTGCGCCTACCTGGGCCTGGTGTGCTTGCTGGCCATCATGGCCCACGACGTGCACGACATGCTGGGACATCTGCGCGGCTGACCGGTGCCGTCACAACAGCGTCACGGATTCTTCATGTCCCCGTCATCGCGGGGTGGTCTCATTCCCAGGCATGACGACAGCCCACATGGATACGACCGTGAACGAAATCCGCCCCACGCATTGGCGCGCCCTCTGGATTTCCGATATTCACCTGGGTACCGCCGGGTGCAAGGCGGAGTTCCTGCTGGATTTCCTTGAGCACAACGAGTCCGACACCCTTTACCTGGTGGGCGACATCGTCGACGGCTGGCAATTGCGCAAGCACTGGCACTGGCCCCGCGCCCACAACGATGTGATCCAGCGTATCCTGCGCAAGGCGCGCAACGGCACCCGGGTGGTGTTCATCCCTGGCAACCATGACGAATTCGCCCGAGAATTCGCCGGCTTTGCCTTCGGCGACATCGAAATCCTGGATGAAGACGTGCACGTCACGGCCAAGGGCCTGCGCCTGCTGGTGCTGCACGGCGACCAGTTCGATGGCGTGATCCAGCACAGCCGCTGGCTGGCGCATCTGGGCGACGGCCTCTATCAACTGGCGCTGTGGATCAACCACCACTTCAACCGCCTGCGCCACCGACTGGGGCTGCACTACTGGTCGCTGTCGCAGTATCTGAAGCACAAGGTCAAGAACGCGGTGTCGTTCATCACCGACTTCGAGGAAGCGCTGGCCGGCGAAGCCCGCCGCCGCGGCCTGGACGGGGTGGTCTGCGGCCACATCCACAAGGCCGAGCTGCGCGACGTCGGCGGCATCCTGTATTGCAACGATGGCGACTGGGTGGAAAGCCTGTCGGCCCTGGCCGAGACCCATGACGGCCAGTTGCAGCTGCTGGACTGGGCCGCCATCCAGGCCGAACGGCAGGCCGATCCAGCCCAGCGCAAGCCGCGTTCCCTGTCGCTGCCCGCCTTGCCTTCCGCCCTGCGCCGCCAGGGCAAACACCCGTGATAACCCTTATACGTCCCCGTTACGCAACGGGGATATTGCAGTTCACGGCCCTCTAGGTCATGCTTGCAGTTGGGGCAACGGGCAAAAACAGACCCGTTCACGCTGCAACATGCTTACAACATAGGGCCATGAACGACCAATATCAGGCGCTCTACCAATCATTCCGCTGGCTGGTTCCCACCCAGTTCAACATTGCGGAAGCGTGCTGCCACCGCTGGGCATCCAGTAGTCCGGATGCGCGGCGCATTGCCATCTACTACGAAGATGAAGCCGGCAACCGCGAGGTCTGGACCTATGCACGGCTGGCCGAGGCCGCCAATCAGCTGGCCAATGGCCTGGTGAAGATGGGCGTGGGCCGGGGCGACCGGGTCGGTGTGGTTTTGGGGCAACGCCCGGAAACCGTCGTCGCCCACATGGCCATCTACAGCGTGGGGGCGGTCGTGCTGCCGTTGTCCGCGCTGTTCGGCCCCGAAGCCCTGCAAAGCCGCCTGTGCGATTCGGACACCCGCGTCGCCATCGTGGACCACGCCTCCAGCGCCAACCTGCTGGCCGTCAGCGACCATTGCCCCGCCCTGCAGCAGATCATCGGCATCGGTTTCGCCGACGAGCGCGTGCTGCCCTGGCGCAGCCTGCTGGCGCGCCAACCCAGTGAATTCAAGCCGGTGCCCACTCGCTCATCGGACCCGGCCATCCTGCTCTACACGTCCGGCACCACCGGTGCGCCCAAGGGCGCCCTGCTGCCGCACAGCGCGCTGATCGGCAACCTGCCGGGCTTCGTGGCCTCGCAAGACTGGTTTCCGCGACCGGCCGACGTGTTCTGGTCGCCGGCCGACTGGGCCTGGACCGGCGGCATGATGGACGCACTGCTGCCCACGCTGTATTTCGGCCATCCCATCGTGGGCACGCGCGGACGCTTCTCGGTCGAGCGCGCCTTCGAATTGATGGAACGCTACCAGGTCACCAACACCTTCCTCTTCCCCACCGCGCTGAAGATGATGATGAAAACGGTGCCGGAGCCCCGCAATCATTACCAACTGGCCCTGCGCTCCATCATGAGCGCCGGCGAGAGCGTGGGGGAAACCGTCTTCGAATGGTGCCAGTCCGCGCTGGGCGTGACGCCCAACGAAATGTTCGGCCAGACCGAAATGAACTACGTGGTGGGCAACAGCCAGAAGCGCTGGCCGGCCAAGCCGGGCAGCATGGGCCGCCCCTACCCGGGCCACCGCGTCGCCGTGCTGGACGATGCGGGCCAGCCCGTGGCGGCCGGTGAAACCGGCGAAATCGCGGTCAACCGCTACGACATCCACGGCTACCCGGACCCCGTCCTGTTCCTGGGGTACTGGCGCAACGACGCCGCCACCCAGGCCAAGTTCCAGGGCGACTGGTGCCTGACGGGCGATCTGGCCCGGGTCGATGCCGACGGCTACCTCTGGTATGCGGGCCGGGCCGACGACATATTCAAGTCGTCGGGCTACCGCATCGGCCCGGGTGAAATCGAAAGCTGCCTGATCGGCCATCCGGCCGTGGCGAACGCCGCCGTGGTGCCCAAGCCGGACGCCGAGCGTGGTGCGGTGGTCAAGGCCTACGTGGTGCTGACCCCGGAATTCGCCCAGCGCGACCGCAGCGACATCATCGAGAACCTGCAGGAACATGTGCGCGAGCGCCTGGCGCCCTACGAGTACCCCAAGGAAATCGAATTCGTCGAAGCATTGCCCATGACCACCACCGGTAAAATCCAGCGTCGCATCCTGCGCCTGCGCGAAGAAGAACGCGCGCGGGCCGCCAAGCCACACTGACGGCGGGCGGGCCCGCCTGGCCCGCCGCCGCATCCGGAGACACGGCATGCCCATTTACCAGCTCGACGACCTCATTCCCCGCATCGATCCCGCCGCCTACGTGGCCGACAGCGCCGACATCATCGGCAACGTCACCCTGGAGGCCGGCGTCAGCATCTGGTCGCATGTGTCCATTCGCGGCGACAACGACACGATCCTGATCCGCCAGGGCACCAATATCCAGGAAGGCAGCGTGCTGCACGTGGATACCGGCTGTCCCATGACCATCGGCCCCAATGTCACCGTCGGCCACCAGGCCATGCTGCACGGCTGCACCATCCATGAAGGCGCGCTGGTCGGCATGCAGGCCATCGTGCTGAACAATGCCGTGATCGGGCGCAACTGCCTGATCGGCGCGGGCGCCATCATCCCCGAAGACCGGGTCATTCCCGACAATTCCCTGGTCATCGGCATCGGCAAGATCGTGCGCGAGCTGTCGCCCGAAGAAATCGCCAACCTGCACCAGAACACGGCCCATTACGTGGCGCGCGGCCAACACTACAAGACGGCGCTCAAGCGGCTGGCCTGACTCCCCCTGGGAAAGCGTCCCCCCGCCCGCAACGCCCCTGCTGCCGGCAGGGGAAATCGGGGCGCCTGATCGGCTAACATTCCTCCATGACCGATCAGCTTAAAAAATACCTCCTCGAAGACCGTAGCGTCCGCGTTCAAGCGGTGCGCCTGACGGATACGTGGAAGGCCGTCCAGGCCAACCACGACTACCCGCCCGCCATCACCCATCTCTTGGGCGAACTGGTCGCGGCGTCGACCCTGCTCGCCGCCAACATCAAGTTCGACGGCTCGCTGGTGCTGCAGATCCAGGGCGACGGCCCGATCGCCTTGCTGGTGGTCGAATGCCGCTCCGACCTGAGCCTGCGCGCCACCGTCAAGGTGCGCGAAGGCCATGAAGTCCCGGCCGACGGCACCATGCAAAGCCTGCTGAACCCCGGCGGCAACGGCCGCTTCATCGTGGTGCTGGACCCCCAGCGCAAGGTGCCGGGCCAGCAGACTTACCAAGGCATCGTGCCGCTGGAAGGCGAAACGGTGGCCGAAGCGCTGCAGCACTACATGAAGGCGTCCGAACAGCTGGACACCCGCCTGTGGCTGGGGGCCGATGCCGACCACGCCGCCGGCATGCTGATCCAGCGCCTGCCGTATCACGGCGGCTCGGACGCCCCGATCCTGAGCGAACAGGCCGCCGCCGAGACCTGGGACCGCGCGGTGGCGCTGGCCAGCACGCTCAAGCGCGACGAGCTGCTCGCCACCGAGATCGACACCCTGATCCATCGCCTGTACTGGGAAGAAACCCTGGTGGCGTTCGACCCGCAGCCGGTGCGCTGGCACTGTCCCTGCACCCGCGAGCGCGTGGCCAACATGCTGCGTTCGCTGGGCGAAGAAGAAGTGAACGACATCCTGGCCGAACGCGGCCAGGTCGACGTGTCCTGCGACTTCTGCGGCAAGCCCTACGCCTTCGACGCCGTCGACTGCGCCGCCCTTTTCACGCCCAATACGTCAGCCCCGGGTGACACCCCGCCGACGGTGCACTGATTTGGCGCAGCCCTCGGAACGCCGCACACGATAGCGCGACCTGGCGGCAACGCCTTCCCTCGGCTTCTACGGATCGACAGGCGGTCATGCCCGCGCCACACTGGCCGGCCATGACCGCCTTTTTTCTTGCCCGTCCGCGCGCCACGCGCCCGCTTCAATGCGGGGCAGCCGCCATCGAATTCGCCGTTGCCGCGGCCGCCGTGCTGCTGGCAGGCCTGCTGACGACCGAGGCGGCCCGTTGGCAAGGGGTGCGCCAGGTGGCTCACCTGGCGCTGATGGAAGCCGCCCGCGCCGGCGCCACCTCGCATGGCGACCCGACACGCATGCGCACGGCCTTTCTGCAGGCGTTGCTGCCACTGCACGCAGACGCCCAGGGCCAGGCGGGCGCCCGGCGACGCCAGGGGCGCGAGCTTGACCGCCTGGCCGCGATGATGGGCACGCCTGCCTGGCGCATCGAAATCCTGCAGCCCGACGCCCAGGCCTTTCGCGACCATGCCCGCCCCGGGCTGGAGACGACCGCTCCCCGCGGCTTGCGCGCCATCGACCACAATTACCAGGCCCTGCAACACGCGCGCCGCCCCTTGCCCGACGGTCGCGACATCTTCCGCGCCAATACCCTGAAGCTGCGCCTGACCTATCTGTACCAGCCCATGCTGCCCCCGTTGCGGGTGTTGCTGGCCGCGCTGGCCCCGGCCGACGGCAGCTACGCCCATGTCGCGCAGGCACATGGCCTGGCGGCCATCGGCATGGAACTTGAAATAGAGATGCAGTCACACCCGGTGGATTGGTCCGTCGGCAAGCCGTACCCGGCCGGCATGGTGGCGGGCGCATGCCGCAGCCTGCGCTGCTCTTGACGCGGACAGCAGCGCGGCCGTCGCTGGCGTTGCGCGACGTCCGGCGGCCATCGCTTGCGCGATGTTGCTATTGCTGGCGGGAGGGGGTGGCGTTGGCCGGCTTGGCGTTGCCCGGCCGGGTGGCGGCAGGCTGCGACGTGCCAGGCTTGGCGGCCGCGGGCTTGGCGGCAGCCGGTTTGGGTGCCCCGGCCGGCGCGCTGGCGCGCGTGGCGGTGGCGGGCTTGTTCGCGGCGTCGGTCGCCAGCGATGCACCGCCTGCGGGAGGCTGAATGTTCTGCGGCAGGATATGCACGAAAACCTCGCCGTCGCGCATCATGCCGAGTTCACCGCGGGCGCGCTCTTCGATGGCGCCCGAGCCGTTGTCCAGATCGCGCACCTCGGCCTCGAGCGCCGCGTTGCGCGCGCGCAGGCCTTCGTTGGTTTCGCGCTGGGCCGATACCTGGCGTTGCAGGTCCCAGACCTTGAACCACCCGCCCTTACCCAGCCAAAGCGGGTATTGGATCAGGCCTAGCAGCACGAACAGCACCAGGAACAACAGGCGCATACGCGGGAACCCTCAGCAGTCGTGGCGTGAAAGTGGCCGCGGCAGGCGCCGCGGCCGGCTTGCATCAACGCAGGTTGTAGAAGGCTTCCAGGCCGGGGTACGAGGCAACCTCAGCCAGCTCTTCTTCGATGCGCAGCAGTTGGTTGTATTTGGCCATGCGGTCCGAACGCGACAGCGAGCCGGTCTTGATCTGCATGGCGTTGGTGGCCACGGCGATGTCGGCAATGGTCGAATCTTCGGTTTCGCCCGAACGGTGCGACACGACGGCGGTGTAGCCGGCGCGCTTGGCCATTTCAATGGCGGCGAAGGTTTCGGTCAGGGTGCCGATCTGGTTGATCTTGATCAGGATCGAGTTGGCGACGCCCTTCTGGATGCCTTCACGCAGGATCTTGGTATTGGTGACGAACAGGTCGTCGCCCACCAGTTGCACCTTCTTGCCGAGCTGGTCGGTCAGCAGCTTCCAGCCGTCCCAGTCGTTTTCAGCCATGCCGTCTTCGATCGAGATGATCGGGTACTTGTCGCACCAGGTGGCCAGCAGGTTGGTGAATTCCTGCGAGGACAGCGAAATACCGCCTTCGCCGGCCAGCGTGTACTTGCCGTCGCGGTAGAACTCGGAGCTGGCGCAATCCAGGCCCAGGGCGATCTGCGTGCCCGGCTCGTAGCCGGCTTCGGTGATGGCCTTCAGGATCAGCTGGATGGCGGCTTCGTGGCTGGCCACGTTGGGCGCGAAACCGCCCTCGTCGCCCACGGCGGTGGACATGCCCTGGCCGTGAATCAGCTTCTTGAGCATGTGGAACACTTCGGCGCCCCAGCGCAGGGCTTCGCGGAAGCTGCCCGCGCCCACCGGCAGAATCATCAATTCCTGCAGGTCGAGCGTGTTGTTGGCGTGCGCGCCGCCGTTGATGACGTTCATCATCGGCACGGGCATGCTCATGGGGCCGCTGCCGCCGAAGTAGCGGTACAGCGACAGGCCGGATTCGTCGGCGGCAGCGCGGGCCACGGCCATGCTGGCGGCCAGGATGGCGTTGGCGCCCAGGCGTTCCTTGGACTCGGTGCCGTCCAGCTCGATCAGGGTGCGGTCAACGAAGGTCTGTTCCTGGGCGTCCAGGCCCATCAGCGCTTCGGAGATCTCGGTGTTGAGGTTTTCAACGGCGCGCAGCACGCCCTTGCCCAGATAACGGCTCTTGTCGCCGTCGCGCAGCTCGATGGCTTCGCGGGCGCCGGTGGATGCGCCCGACGGCACGGCCGCACGGCCCATGGCGCCGGATTCCAGCAGCACATCGCATTCCACGGTGGGGTTGCCGCGCGAATCCAGAATCTCGCGGCCGATGATGTCGACGATTGCACTCATGACTTTACATTCCCTGAACGATAAACATATTCATGACGGCCGCGCCTTCGCGGGCATTGCGGGCACGGCGGTACTGCCAGGAGTCGTAGAAAGCCTGGGCGGCGGCCATGGACGGAAATTCCATGACGACGGTGCGGCCAGGCTCACGGCCCTCAAGGTGCTTGGATTGTCCGCCCCGCACCAGGATCTTGGCATCGTACGCGCGCATGGCGAGCGTGGACAGACGCTTGTAGTCCTCGTACTGCGCGGGCTTGGTCACCGTGACGTCGGCGATCAGGTAAGCACTCATGGGGTTCCTTCAGGGCAGTGGGTTGACGGGTATCAGCCGCCGGATACGGGCAAGCTGCCAGTGTCGCCCAAGGCGGCCCGGCAACGCATATCCGATGCTAATTGGTTGTATCCGAAAGAAGCGCCGCCGTATAGGGCGGCGCGGGGCAGACGGCCCGCGGCCGCGAGGATCCGCATGCGGAACTCGCGGCCGCAGGCGCGCATCAGGCCTCCTGGCCGCGGCGAGCCTTTTGCTCGATGGCGGCGCGGATGTAGCTGGAGAACAGCGGATGGCCATCGCGCGGGGTCGACGTGAATTCCGGGTGGAACTGGACGCCGACGAACCAGGGGTGGTCGGGCAGTTCCATCATTTCCGGCAGATTTTCGGTCGGCGTGCGCGCGCTGATCACCATGCCGGCCTCTTCCAGGCGCGGCACGTAGACGTTGTTGACCTCGTAGCGGTGACGATGGCGTTCGTTGACTTCGTCGCCGTAGATGGTCTGGGCGCGGGTGCCCGGCTTGATCGGCACGCGTTGCGCGCCCTTGCGCATGGTGCCGCCCAGGTCGGACGAATTGTCGCGCTTTTCGACCTTGCCTTCGCGGTCCATCCATTCGGTGATCAGGGCCACCACGGGGTGCGGCGCCGACGGATCGAATTCGGTGCTGTTGGCGCCGCCCAGGCCGGCCACGTGGCGCGCGAACTCGATGACGGCCAGTTGCATGCCCAGGCAGATGCCCAGGTAGGGCACGCCGTTTTCACGGGCGTAGCGGATGGCGGCGATCTTGCCTTCGGTGCCGCGCTTGCCGAAGCCGCCCGGCACCAGGATGGCGTCCAGATGCTTGAGCTGGTCGGTGCCGCGGGTTTCGATGTCTTCCGAGTCGATGTACTCGATGTTGATCTTCGAACGCGTATGGATCCCGGCGTGCACCAGCGCTTCGGTCAGCGACTTGTACGATTCGGTCAGGTCGACGTACTTGCCGACCATGCCGATCGTGAGCTGGTGCTCGGGGTGTTCCAGCGCCTCGACCAGGTTGTCCCACATGGACAGGTCGGCCGGCGGCGGGGTCAGGCCCAGCGCTTCGCAGACGATGTTGTCCACGCCTTGCTTGTGCAGCATGGCCGGGATCTTGTAGATCGAATCGGCGTCCCAGACGGAAATGACCGCATCCAGGGGCACGTTCGAGAACATCGAGATCTTGGCGCGCTCGTCGTCGGGGATGGGACGGTCGGCGCGGCACAGCAGCGCGTTCGGGTAGATGCCGATTTCGCGCAGCTTCTGCACCGAGTGCTGGGTGGGCTTGGTCTTGAGTTCGCCGGCGGACGCGATGAACGGCACCAGCGTCAGGTGCACGAAGGCCGCGTTGTTGCGGCCCATGCGCAGGCTCATCTGGCGCGCGGCTTCCAGGAACGGCAGCGATTCGATATCGCCCACGGTGCCGCCGATTTCAACGATGGCGACATCGGTATTGCCGTTCCAGGCGGCATCGGCGCCACGGGCGATGAAGTCCTGGATTTCGTTGGTGATGTGCGGGATGACCTGGACGGTCTTGCCCAGGTAGTCGCCGCGGCGCTCTTTGCGCAGCACCGATTCGTAGATCTGGCCGGTGGTGAAGTTGTTCACCTTGTGCATGCGAGCCGAAACGAAGCGCTCGTAGTGGCCAAGGTCCAGGTCGGTTTCGGCGCCGTCTTCCGTGACGAACACTTCACCGTGCTGGAACGGGCTCATGGTGCCCGGATCGACGTTGATGTAGGGGTCGAGCTTGAGCATGGTGACCTGCAGACCACGCGACTCGAGGATGGCGGCAAGCGACGCAGCGGCGATGCCCTTGCCCAGGGAAGACACCACTCCGCCGGTGACAAATACGTATTTGGTCATCGTAATAAGCGCCCGGGACGAGCGGGCGCGTGCGGGAAATTTGGATTATAGCCGGGAGGCGAAACTTGTCTGGGTTTTCCCCTAGCGACGAGGAGTAACATTTGCCGGCCCCTGCCCGGGCCCGCCCGCGGCAGGGGCGGTCGAGCGCTTCGTGCTATGTTCGTCCCCGATTTTCTCTGCCCGACCGGAAACCCACCCGCCCCCAATGACCGCCCTGTCCCACCGTTCCCCCTCCCTGCCCTGGCGCCTGGCCACCGCCGCGGCCTGCCTGAACCTTGTCTACGCCATCCTGCTGCAAGCCTACATCGTGCTGGCGTCGCCATTTGCCGAGCGGATGCGCGAGGTCTACGCGCGCCCCGAGATGCTGGCGCCCGCCGTGGCGCAGATGATCGCAGGCGCCCTGCTGGGCGGCCTGGTGGCCTGGAGCACCGCACAGCGCTGGCTGGCCCGCCAGGGCGCGGGCGGCGTGGACCGTCCGGGCAAGATGGTGGCCGTGCTGCTGGCGGTATTGCTGGTCTACAACGTGCTCAATTCCGCGGCCCTGATGCTGTTGCAGCAAGGCATGTTCTGGCTGATCGTGACGTACAAGGAATGGCTGGACGAGCACCTGGGCTTTTACCGCGATATCACGCGTGCGCTGGTGATGGGCGTGCCGCTCAAGCTGACCGGCATCCTGCTGGGGGGCCTGGGCAGTTGGCTGGCCGTGCGCGTGGCCGCCTGGAGCGTGACGCCCGCCGTCGGCGCCGGGGCGCGGCCCTACCTGGCCCGCCATGCGGCCTGGATCGCCGGGGCCACGCTCTTGCTGTGGCAGGTGCACGTGTCCCTGGCGCTGGGCGCTTTCCTGCAGATGCAGACGCTGTCGGCCGACCTGGTCCAGTACGCATTCGGCTACTGGCTGTTGCCCGCGGTGGTGATGGCGGCGGCGGTGCTGGCCTGCCGCAAGTCGGTGCCCCAGGCGCTGGGCGCCGCGGGCGTCGGCCGCGCCGTGGCGCATGGCAGTTTCGCCTTCTGGATGGCCCAGGTACTGGGCGTCGGCCTGGCGATCCTGGCCCTGCGGGCCATGAGCTGGAGCCAATTGGCCCGCGCATCGTCCTCGAACAGTGCCGCCGTGTTCTCGCTGGCGGTGTACCTCGCGCTGCTGGTGCTGGGCTGCGTCATTGGCGCGCGGCTGTTCTACCGCCGCCGCGAAGCCGAACGGGATACCCTGCTCGATGCCGGGCGGGTCTGAACGGCTGCAACACAGCCCGGCCGGCCCCCACGAAAAAAGGCCCCGCGGGGCCTTTTTTCCATTCGCCGGACGATGCGGTCAGATCGCCGCGGTACGGCGTTCCAGCCAGGCCAGGGCCTCGCCCTGCACCAGCGGCGACAGGCGCTCGAACACCGTCTTGTGATAGTCGTTGAGCCAGGCGATTTCGTCCGTGCGCAAGAGCGTCGGCTCGATGCAGCGGGTGTCGATCGGGCACAGCGTCAGGGTCTCGAAGCACAGGAACTCGCCCAGTTCGGAGGTCAGCCAGCTGCGGTTGGCCACCAGGTTCTCGATGCGCACGCCCCAGCGGCCCGGGCGGTAGATGCCCGGTTCGTTCGACGTGATCATGCCGGGTTCCATGGCCGTGTGCGGGCCCGGGGCCGCGCGGTACGAGATGACCTGCGGGCCTTCGTGCACGTTCAGGAAGTAGCCCACGCCGTGGCCGGTGCCGTGGCCATATTCGGCACCGCCTTCCCAGATGGGCGCGCGGGCAATGGCGTCCAGCATGGGTGACGGCGTGCCGCGCGGGAACGCGGCGCGCGACAGCGCGATCATGCCCTTGAGCACCAGCGTGAAGTCGACCTTCTGGTCGGCGTTGGGCGTGCCCACCGCGACGACCCGGGTGATGTCGGTGGTGCCGCCCAGGTACTGGCCGCCCGAATCGATCAACAGCAGGCCGTCGCCTTCGATGACCGAATGCGATTCGCGCGTGGCGCGGTAGTGCGGCATGGCGCCGTTGGCGTTGAAGCCGGCGATGGTGGCAAAGCTGGGGCAGACGTAATCGGGCCGGCGCGCGCGGGCGGCGGTGATCTGTTCGTCGATGGTGAGCTCGGTGATGGACTCGCGGCCCAGCGCGCCTTCGAACCAGGCGAAGAACTCACAGAGCGCCGCGCCGTCCTGCGCCATGGCCTGGCGCACGTTGGCCAGCTCGGCGTCGGTCTTGCGCGACTTGAGCAGGGTGGACGGGTTGATGGCTTCGACGCGGGGCACGGCCGAGTCCATGGCGTGGAACACGCCGCAGGTGACGCGGGCCGGGTCGATCAGCAGTTTCTGGTCCCGTTCCAGCGAGGCCAGCGCGTCGGCGGCCTGGGCATAGCCCGCCACCTCGACGCCATCGGCGGCCAGGACGGCGCGCAGGGCATCATCGACTTTGCCTTCGGCCACGAACAGCGTGGCGTGATCCAGCCCGATCAGGGCGTGGCCGACAAAGACGGGGTTGTAGTCGACGTCGGCGCCGCGCAGGTTGAACAGCCAGGCGATGTCGTCCAGCGTGCTGACAAAGTGCACGTCGGCGCCATGGCCGCGCATGGCATGGCGCACCTGGGCCAGCTTGTCGGCGCGCGACACGCACGCCTGCGGCGCCACGTGTTCGTAGATGGCGGCCGTGGGCAGGCCGGCGCGGTCGGGCCAGACGTCGTCCAGCAGGTCGGCGCGGATTTCCAGCGTGGCGCCCGACGTGGCCGCGGCCACCGACAAGGCGCGGAAGGCCGCCAGGCCCAGCACCTGGCCATCGACACCGATGACGTCACCCGGGCGGGTGTTGGCGGCCAGCCAGTCCACATGCCCCGGCGTGGTGGCCACGGCGATTTTCATCAGTTTCACCCCGGTGCCGGCCAGTTGCGCTTCGGCCTGCACCCAGTAGCGGCTGTCGACCCACAAGCCGGCGAAATCCGCCGTGACGACCAGCGTGCCCACCGATCCCGTAAAGCCCGACAGCCAACGCCGCCCCTGCCAGCGCGCGGGCAGGTATTCGGACAGGTGCGGGTCCGAGGACGGCACGATATAGGCGGAAAGGCCGCGGCGGCTCATGGCCTGCCGCAGTTGGGCAATACGGGCGTCGGTGCTAGACATGGGTTTCCTTAGCGCAACATGAAAGACATGGCGGCCAGGCTGTTCAGCGTGCGGATGGCAGCCTGCATGCTGTCCGTGGTGAACCGCAGCGTCACGCCATCCACGCGCTCGAGCGTGGGCCACATGCAGAACAGGTCAGCCAGCGCCGAGGTCTGCGTCTGCAACCGGCATTCTATAGGGGCGGGGATGCGGAAAGGAACGGCCTTCTTGATGTTTCTGACCGCGGTTTCGGCGGCCGCGGTGATGGCGCGGCGCGAGGCGGCCGGCGACAAGGTCACGCCGCTGCCCTGCCCGTGGGCCACCTTGGTCTGCACCCATTGGGCGCCGGGGAACAGGTCGGTGTTTTCCGAGATGAAGACGTCGTCGCCCGTGGCCAGGATGACGGGCACGCCCATTTCGCCTGCCAGCGCGCCGTACAGGCCGGCTTCGCCCAGTTCCATGCCGTTGATGAAGACGCGGGCGAAGGCAAAGCTGTTGATCGTATGGGCCAGGACGCCGCGGCCCTGCGAGCGCGAGTGATAGCCGATCATGAAGACGGCATCGCAGCCCTCTTCCAGCCCGCCCATCATGCCCAGGTAGCGCGGCTTGCCCAGCACCAGGCGGGCACGTTCGTCCAGGCCGTCCGGCAGCAGGTTGCGAAAGCCGCCGTGCGAATCATTGACCAGGATCTCTTCGGCGCCGCCGGCGATCGCGCCTTGCACCGCGGCGTTGGCCTCGGCGGTCATCCAGGCGCGGGCGCGCTCGTATTCGCCGTTGCCGGCGCGGATCTGTTCAGCATGAAAGACGCCGGCGACGCCTTCGATATCGGTGGAAATGAGGATCTTCATGGGAGTGCCTTGGTGGGATTCTGGAATTCGGTGTCGGCCAGCCACTGCCGCCAGTCGGGCGCGGCGTCGCGGATGGCGGTGCGGACGTGGCCGTCGCGGCCCTGCACGCTGTCAGCCCGCCACAGCGCGGCGATGATGGCCTGCTCGCAGGCCTCGGCGGCGGCTTCGAACAGCGGATCGATACGGGCTTCGTGCAGCATGGCGATGGCCGGCATCGGGCGTTCGGCTTCTTGCGGCACGGTGTAGGCCGTGGAAAACGCCAGCGCGATGTCGCCGCTGCCGTGGCCGAACACCGAACCGGTGCGCGCCAGGCCCGCGCCCGCGCGCAGCGACAGGCGCCGCAATTGGCGTGCATCCAGCGGCGCGTCGGTCGCCACCAGCAAGATGATGGAACCCTTTTCCGGCACGATGGCGGCGTTTTCGCCCGCCTGCGCCAGGTTGCCTTCCAGCTGGCCCGCCAGTCGGCGGCCGAACGGCCGGCCCGCCACGATCAGGTTGGGCAAGCGGCCAAAGTTGGACAGCACCAGCGCGCCGACCGTATAGCGCTGCTCCGGCTGAATCGTCGCCACCCGCGAGGCCGAACCAATACCGCCCTTGAACGAAAAGCAGGACATGCCGCGGCCCGCGCCCACCGCGCCTTGCGCCGGGTGCTTGCCCGCGGCGGCCAGCGCATCGGCGTAGTGCGATTCCTCTACCGCCAGCGCCTGGATGTCGTTCAGGTAGCCGTCGTTGCACTCGAAGACCAGTGGGTTGACCGTCGCCATGCCGCGACCGATGCCGGGGTTGGCCGCCACCGCCGCGCGGATCTGGGCGTTGGCCACCGTGCCCACGCCAAAGGTGTTGGTCAGCGCGATCGGCGTTTCCAGCACGCCCAGTTCCTGCACCTGCACCAGCCCCGTGCTCTTGCCGAAGCCGTTCAGGATGGTGGCGGCGGCCGGCACCTTGTCGAGGTAAGGATCGCCGGCATGCGGCTTGACCACCGTCACGCCGGTCTGCCGAGCGCCGTCGGCCAGCGTGCAGTGACCGACGGTGATGTCGCCCACGTCGCAGATCGAATCCAGCGGCCCCGACGGCAACGTGCCGATGCGAGGAATGTCCTGCATTTGTCTATCCATGATGACTGCCTGTCCAGAGGACCCCGAATGCAGGCCCCGAAATGCGAAACGCCGCCGTCCTGCGTGGCCGGTGCGCCTGCCTGGTGGCAAGCGCCGGAACGCGGGCGGCGGCGAGATGGGCGCCCGCCACGCCCTGCCCGGTACCGATGGGGCGAGGCGGGCGGCAAGCCATTGCGTGTGCCTACTTGCGGTCGATCTTGGGATCGAGCGCGTCGCGCAGGCCGTCGCCCAGCAGGTTGAACGCCAGGACGGTCAGGAAGATCGCCAGCGCCGGGAAGATCGCCACGTGCGGGGCGATCACCATGTCGGCGCGCGCCTCGTTCAGCATCGCGCCCCACTCGGGCGTGGGAGGCGATGCCCCCATGCCCAGGAACGACAGGCTGGCCGCGGTAATGATCGAGGTGCCGATACGCATCGTGCCGTACACCACGATCGGCGAGATCGTGCCGGGCAGGATGTGGCGCATGATGATGGTCCAGTCGGACGCGCCCACGCTCTTGACGGCTTCGACGTAGGTCATCTGCTTGATCGACAGCGTGTTGCCGCGCACCAGGCGGGCAAACGCCGGCACGCTGAACACGGCCACGGCCACGATCACGTTGACCATGCTGGAGCCCAGGATGGCGACCACGCCGATGGCCAGCAGCATGCCGGGAAAGGCCAGCAGCACGTCGGAGATACGCATCGTGATGCGTTCCCACCAGCCTTCGTAGTAACCGGCCATCAGCCCCATGAAGGTGCCGACGACGGCGCCCATGGCGACGGACAGGAAACCGGCGGCCAGCGAGATGCGCGCGCCCATGATGATGCGGCTGAAGATGTCGCGGCCCAGCGAATCCACGCCCAGCCAGTGGGTCAGCGACGGGCCGGCATTGAGCGCGTCGTAATCGAAGAAGTTCTCGGCGTCGAACGGCACGATCCAGGGGGCGAAAATCGCCACCACGACCAGCAGCAGGACGAAGATGCCGGCGCCCACCGCCAGCTTCTGCTTCTTGAATTTGCGCCAGAACTCGGTGGCGGGCGTGCGCACGTCGTTCTTGGGAACGGCGGCGATGGTCGCGGCGGGGGTCGTATTGCTCATGGCCGCCTCACTTGTAACGGATGCTGGGATTGATGACGCCGTACAGCACGTCGACAATCAGGTTGATCAGGATGAATTCGAACGAGAACAGCAGCACCAGGCCCTGGATCACCGGATAGTCGCGCTGGGTCACGGCATCGACCAGCAGGCGGCCCAGGCCGGGCCAGTTGAACACCGTCTCGACCACGATCGAGCCCCCCAGCAGGAAGCCGAACTGCAGGCCCATCATGGTGACGACCGGAATCAACGCGTTGCGCAGCGCATGCTTGATGACGACGCGGCGCTCGGTCAGGCCCTTGGCGCGGGCGGTCCGCACGAAGTCTTCCTGGATGACTTCCACGAAGGAAGCGCGGGTAAAGCGCGCCATCACCGCGGCCACGGCCGCACCCAACGTGATGGACGGCAGGATGTAGTGTTGCCAGGTCGAGGCGCCCACGGTCGGCAGCCAGCCCAGGTTCACGGAAAACACCTGCATCAGCATCATCCCCAGCGCGAATGCGGGGAACGAAATGCCGGACACCGCCAGCGTCATGCCCAGGCGATCGGGCCAGCGGTTGCGCCAGACGGCGGACACGATCCCGATGATCATGCCGAAGGTGACGGACCAGGCCATGCTTGCGACCGTCAGCCACAGCGTGGGCATGAAGCGGTCGGCGATTTCGGTCGAGACGGGACGCTTGGTACGCAGCGAGGTACCGAGGTCGCCTTGCAGCATGTGGCTGAAGTAGCGCACGAATTGCTGCGGCAGGGGCAGATCCAGCCCCAGTTCCTTGCGCACCAGTTCAACGGTTTGCTGGTCGGCCTCCTGGCCGGCGGCCAGTCGCGCCGGGTCGCCCGGAAGCATGTGCACGAACAGGAACACGACCACGGCTACCAGCAGCAGCGTGGGGATCATGCCCAAAAGACGTTTGACGATGTAGGTCAGCATTGAAATTCCTGCAACATCGGCGGGGACACCGCGTCCCCGCCGTATGTGGCCTTGCAAGGGCCTTGCGGCCCCGAGAGTTACCGCCGGATTACTGCTTCAGGTCGATGTCGCCGAACCAGAACGAGGTGTCCGGTTCCACGTACACGCCCGACAGGTTCTTGGACTTGACGTACAGGTTGTTCTGGGTCACCAGGAAGGCCCACGGGGCGTCCTTCCAGATGGTTTCCTGAACGGTCTTGTAGATCTCGGTCTTCTTGGCGCGGTCGGTCGTGGCCAGGGCTTGCTGGATGCCATCGTCAACCGACTTGTTCGAGTAGTACGAGACGTTGTTGAGCACCGGCGGGAAAGCGGGGGTGGTCAGCAAGGGACGCAGGCCCCAGTCGGCTTCGCCGGTCGAGGACGACCAGCCGGCGTAGTACATGCGGACCTTGGCGTCTTCCGGCTTTTGCACCTGCTGCACGCGCTGCACGCGTTGGCCCGATTCCAGCACTTCGACCGAAACCTTGATGCCGACTTGCGCCAGCTGCTGCTGCAGGAACTGCACCACCTTCACCGAGGTGCCGTCGTTGTAGGCGGACCAGAGCTGGCTTTCGAAGCCGTTGGGGTAGCCGGCTTCGGCGAGCAGGGCCTTGGCCTTCTTGATGTCGTACGGCCACGGGCCGGTCTTGTGGGCGAAGTCGACGCCGGTCGGCACGACGCCGTCGACGACGGTGGCGTAGCCAGAGAATGCGACCTTGGCCAGGGCATCCTTGTTGATGGCGTAGTTGATGGCTTCACGCACCTTGACGTTGTCGAACGGCTTTTGCTGCACGTTCATCGACAGGTAGCGGGCCATGATCGAGTTCTTGTGGTCGACCACGTCCAGCTTGTCGTTCTTGCTCAGCACGGCGGCTTGCTCGAACGGCACCGGGAAAGCGAATTGCGCTTCGCCCGTCTGCACCACGGCGGCGCGGGTGTTGTTGTCGGTGACGGTGCGGAACGTCAGGGTGTCGACCTTCGGGTAGCCCTTCTTCCAGTAGCCGTCGAACTTCTTGACCTTCAGGTATTCCGCCGGCTTCCATTCGACGAATTCGAACGGGCCCGTGCCCACCGGGTGGAAACCGATTTCCTTGCCGTACTTGGCCAGCGCGGCCGGCGAGATCATCATGGCGGCCGGGTGGGCCAGCGCGTTGATGAAGGCCGAGAACGGCTTCTTCAGGGTGATCTTGACGGTCAGCGGATCGATCACGTCGATCTTTTCGATGACGCTGAACTGGATGTAGCGCGACAGGCGGTTTTCCGGATTGGCCGGGCGGTCGAAGTTGATCTTGACGGCTTCGGCGTTGAACGGGGTACCGTCATGGAACTTGACGCCATCGCGCAGCTTGAAGGTGTAGACCAGGCCGTCTTCGCTGACGGTGTAGTCGGTGGCCAGGACCTTCTGGACCTTCAGGTCCTTGTCGAACTCGAACAGGCCTTCGTAGTAGGCCTTGCCGGCCGCCTGGTTCAGCGTGCTGTTGGTGTTGTACGGGTCGAGCGTTTCCAGAGCGATGGAGACGGCAAACGTCACGTCCTTGGCAGCATGCGCCAGCGGCGAAGTGAGCACGCCGAAGGCCACCGCGGCGGCGGCCATCAGTTTGGTGGGGCGCAGAACTTTCATCATTGCAACTCCTGGTTCCAAAACGGAATTAGGGGGTTTGGTGGAAGAAAAACAAGTACAACAACTGACTCAATACGCTCCGCCGACCGCATGGCGGGCGACGAAGTGATCGGTTCCTACCTGCACCAGCGGCTGCACCACCGGCTCGTCGTCGAGCCTGCGGATCGGGCTGGGAATCTCGTCGGACAGCAAGGTGCGCTTGAGGTGGCGGCGCGCCGGATCGGCGATCGGCACGGCCGACATCAGCTTCTTGGTGTACGGGTGCTGCGGGTTCTCGAAGATCGCGCGGCGCGGGCCGATCTCGACAATCTGCCCCAGGTACATGACGGCCACGCGATGGCTCACGCGTTCGACCACGGCCATGTCATGCGAAATGAACAGGAACGAAATGCCCATGTCGCGTTGCAGGTCGATCAGGAGGTTCACGATCTGCGCCTGGATCGACACATCCAGCGCCGACACCGATTCGTCGGCGATCACGACCTTGGGATTCAGGGCCAGGGCGCGCGCGATACAGATGCGCTGGCGTTGGCCGCCCGAGAATTCATGCGGGTAGCGCTGCGCCATTTCAGGCGGCATGCCGACGCGCTCGAGCAGTTCGGACACGCGGCGCTCGGCTTCGCGGCCCTTGGCCACGCCGTGCACCAGCAGGGGCTCCATGATCGAGAAGCCGACGGTCACGCGCGGGTCGAGCGAGGCAAACGGGTCCTGGAACACGAACTGGATGTCGCGGCGCAGGGATTGCAGTTCGCTGTTCTTCAAGCGCACGATGTCGCGGCCGCCGAAGCGGATTTCGCCGCCCTGGCTTTCCACCAGGCGCAGCAGCGAGCGGCCGGTGGTGGACTTGCCACAACCCGACTCGCCCACCAGCGACAGCGTTTCGCCGGGGTACAGGTCGAAGCTGACCTTTTCCACGGCGTGCACGCGGCGCTGCACACGGCTGAGGATGCCGCCGCGCAGGTCGAAACGCGTCACCAGGTTGCGCACGCTCAGGATCGGCTCGCGGTGGGCGGCCGGCACTTCCTGCGTGCTGGTCGCGCCGGGCTCGGCCACGGGTTGCGCCTTGCCATCGACTTGCAGCAGGGGAAAACGCGCAGGCAGGTCGGTGCCCTGCATCGCACCCAGCTTCGGCACGGCCGACAGCAGCGCCTTGGTATAGGCATGCTGGGGCGCGGCGAAGACGGATTCCGACGGACCTTCCTCGACCTTGTCGCCGCGGTACATCACCAGCACGCGGTCGGCCACTTCGGCCACCACGCCCATGTCGTGGGTGATGAACACCACGCCCATGTGCATTTCTTCCTGCAGCTGGCGGATCAGTTGCAGGATCTGCGCCTGAATCGTGACGTCCAGCGCGGTGGTCGGCTCGTCGGCGATCAAGAGCGCCGGCTTGCAGGCCAGCGCCATCGCGATCATGACGCGTTGGCGCATGCCGCCCGACAACTGGTGCGGGTAGCGGTCCAGCACCGACCTGGCTTCCGGAATGCGCACCTGTTCCAGCATGCGCAGCGCTTCGGCGCGCGCAGCGGCGGCGTCCTTGCCCTGGTGCTGGCGGATGGACTCGGCGATCTGGTCGCCGGCCGTGAACACCGGATTCAAGGAGGTCATCGGCTCCTGGAAAATCATGGCCATGTCGGCGCCGCGCACATTGCGCATGACGCGCTGGCTGGAGCCGGCCAGGTCGATCACCGAGCCGTTGCGCCGGCGCAGGGCCATGCGGCCCTGGGCGATGCGGCCACCGCCATGTTCCACCAGGCGCATGAGCGCCAGCGAGGTCACCGACTTGCCCGAACCCGATTCGCCCACGATGGCCAGGGTCTCGCCCCGGTCCACATGGAACGACAGGTTGCGCACGGCTTCGACCGTGCGCTCCGAACCCACGAAGCGCACCGTCAGGTCGTCGACCTGGACCACGCGGTTATCCGGCAGCGCCAGGCTGTTTGCGCGATCAACCATATCTTTAGTCATCCCCAAAACTGACAAAAACGAAACGCGGCGCCGCTCAGCGATAGATGGCGGCGACCGGCTTCTCACCGACGCGGGCGTAACCGCGGTACATGCCTTCCGTGTTGAACGGCAAGGCCACATTGCCCTGGGCGTCGACGGCTACCAGGCCGCCCTTGCCGCCGATGGTGGGCAGTTTTTCCATGACAACGCGGTCCGCCGCCGTTTCCAGCGACGCGCCGCAATACTCCATCTGGGCCGCCACGTCGTAGGCGGCAACCATGCGGATGAACATTTCGCCGGTGCCCGTGGTGGACACCGCGCAGGTCTTGTTGCTGGCGTAGGTGCCGGCGCCGATCAAGGGCGCGTCGCCGACGCGGCCGACCTGCTTGTTGGTGATGCCGCCGGTGGACGTGGCCGCGGCCAGGTTGCCCTGGGCGTCCAGCGCCACGGCGCCGACCGTACCGAACTTCTTGTCCGAATCCAGCGGATCGGCCGGAGCCGGCTGGCCGCGCGCGACCATGGCCTGGCCATCGTGGTCCAGCACCGCGGCTTCGGGCGTTTCGCGCTGCACGCGCAGCAGTTGCTCGCGGCGCGCTTCGGTCGAGAAATACGACGGGTCGACCAGTTCCAGGCCCGCGTCCTTGGCGAAGGCTTCCGCGCCCTCGCCCACGAAGAACACGTGCTTGCTGGTTTCCATGACGGCGCGCGCGGCGAACACCGGGTTGCGCACGCGATTGACGTTGGCGATGGCGCCCGACCGCAGCGTGGCGCCGTCCATGATGGCGGCGTCCAGTTCGTGGGTGCCGGCGCTGGTGAACACGGCGCCATGGCCGGCGTTGAACAGCGGACAGTCTTCCAGGAGGCGCACGGCTTCGGTGACGGCATCCAGGGCGCTGCCGCCGCGGGCCAGCACGGCCTGGCCGGCGGCCAGGATGGATTCGAGGGCGCTCAGGTATTCCTGTTCTTTCTCGGGCGACATGGCCGCGCGGGACATTGCGCCGGCGCCACCGTGAATGGCAATCACGGGTTGAATCATCGTTTACCTACTCCATGGATGAGCCACGGCATGACGGACTGGGTCACCCCAGCGGCGGCCGCGACGGAATTCTTGGCCCGATAGGCCACCGCGGCCGACAGGGCTTCGATCAGCCCCAGCGCCGCGGTTTCGGAATTGGGAATCAGCTGGCGCGCGGAAAACGCGTACAGCACCACGGAAGCCGTGGGCGCCAGCGGAGACGTGGGTTTGTCGGTCAGCACCAGCACCGGCACGCCGGCTTGCTGCGCCGCGCCCGCCAGGGTCACCGTGTCGGCCAGATACCGCGGGAAACCGATGGCGATCACCAGGTCTTTGCTGGTCATGCGCGACATCTGGCGCGCGGCATGCGACACGCCGCCTGGGCCGGCCAGCGACTCGACCGAGTGCAGATGCATGCACAGGCCCCGCTGCAGCAGGCCAGCCAGAAAACCGCTGGCGCCAAAGCCGATGATGAAAACGCGCTCGGCGGCAAGAATCGCTTCCACCGCCTGGTCACAGGCGGCCGGGTCCAGCGATTGCAGGTTGCGCTGCGCGTTGCGGATGTCTTCTTCGAGCGTGGCCGCGAAGATCTGCACGGCGCTGGCCGAGTGCGCCAATTCCGTGCGCAGCTTTTCGACGGGTTCCAGCGCGGCTTCGAAGCCGCGCGCCAACTCGGCGCGAAATTGCGGGTAGCCCGGCAAGTCCAGGGCGCGTGCGAAGCGGTTGGCCGTGGCCACCGATACGCCCACCGCCGCCGCGAATTCGTCGATGGTCATCGTGGCGACGCGGAACTGGTGCGCCAGGACGTACTCGGCCATCTTGTGCTGCGTGCGGCTCAGCGCGGGCTGGGCCCGGGCGATCCGATCAGCGATCGTGATTACGGCCTTGGTCATCGTGGGGGTGGGGAGCGGGAGAGTAGCGGACGATTGTGTAAATCTGTTTACACATAAATTTTAGATAAGAAAATTCATTTTCATACTAAGGGTATACCCGTGAATTTATGTAACAGTGCTTCAAAAGAAACGGGGCCGGCTTGCGGTACCCTTATTGCCCTCCTTTCACTCCCGATTTCCGGAACCGTCCGCATGCCCGCCTGGATCAGCAAACCCCACGCCGAACTCACCCCCGCCGAGCTCTACGCCATCCTGCGCCTGCGCTCGGAAGTCTTCGTGGTGGAACAGAACTGCGTCTTCCTGGACATGGACGGCAAGGACCTGCAGGGGCAGACCGAACACCTGATGGCTTGGCAGGACGGCGCGCTGCTGGCCTATTGCCGCCTGCTCGAACCCGCGCTGAACGACGGCCAGGCCGTCATTGGCCGGGTGATTACGGCGTCGGCTGCCCGGGGCACCGGGCTGGGCCATGAACTGATGCGCCGCGCCAAGGCCGAAGCCGCCCGTCTGTGGCCCGGCCAGCCGGTGTACCTGGGCGCCCAGGCCCGGCTCAAGGCGTATTACGCCGGCCACGGCTTCGTGCCGGTCACCGAGGAATACATCGAAGACGGTATCCCGCACGTGGGCATGCTGTTGCAGGAAGCGGCCTGACGCGGTGCGCAGCGCTCCGCCTTTGCTGGCCCCAATGAAAAACGCCCCTTGCGGGGCGTTTTCGTTTTCAGGCCAGCGGCGTTTACTTGACCGCCGACACGTCCAGCTTGGCGCCGGTCTTGGACTGGATTTCATCCACCGTCACGCCCGGCGCCGTTTCCAGCAGCTTCAGGCCGTTGTCGGTGACTTCCATCACGCCCAGGTCGGTGATGATCAGGTCGACCACGCCCACGCCGGTCAGCGGCAGGTTGCATTCGGGCAGCAGCTTGATGTCTTCGGTGCCGTCCTTTTTCTTGGCCACGTGTTCCATCAGGACCACGACGCGGCCGACGCCGGCCACCAGATCCATGGCGCCGCCCATGCCCTTGACCATCTTGCCCGGGATCATCCAGTTGGCCAGGTCGCCCTTTTCGGACACCTGCATCGCGCCCAGGATGGCCAGGTTGATCTTGCCGCCGCGGATCATCGCGAACGAGTCTGCCGACGAGAAGATCGACGAGCCAGGCAGCGTCGTGACCGTCTGCTTGCCGGCGTTGATGAGGTCGGCATCGACCTCGGCGTCGGTCGGGAACGGACCAATGCCGAGCAGGCCGTTTTCGGATTGCAGCCAGACTTCGACGCCCTTGGGCACGTGGTTGGCCACCAGGGTCGGCAGACCGATACCCAGGTTCACGTAAAAACCGTCTTGCAGCTCGCGCGCGGCGCGCGCCGCCATTTCATCGCGGGACCATGCCATGTCGTGTTCTCCTTAGGCCGGGCGAGTGGTGCGTTGTTCGATGCGCTTTTCCGGATTGGCGTTCAGCACGATCCGGTGCACATAGATGCCGGGCAGGTGGATCTGGTCGGGGTCCAGGCTGCCGGTGTCGACGATCTCTTCGACCTCGACCACGGTGAACTTGCCGGCCATGGCCACGTTCGGGTTGAAGTTGCGCGCCGTCTTGCGGAACACCAGGTTGCCGCTGCGGTCGGCGATGTGCGCCTTGACCAGCGACACGTCCGGCACCAGCGAACGTTCCATCACGTATTGCTGGCCGTCGAATTCGCGGATTTCCTTGCCGTCGGCCACGATGGTGCCCACGCCGGTGCGGGTGAAGAAGGCCGGAATGCCGGCGCCGCCCGCGCGCAGCTTTTCAGCCAGCGTGCCCTGGGGCGTGAATTCAAGTTCGAGTTCGCCCGACAGGTACTGCCGTTCGAATTCCTTGTTTTCGCCCACGTACGACGCGATCATCTTGCGGACCTGGCGAGTATTCAGCAGCTGGCCCAGGCCGAAGCCGTCGACGCCCGCGTTATTGCTGATGCAAGTGAGGTCCTTGACGCCCGAATCGCGCAACGCGGCGATCAGGGCCTCGGGAATGCCGCAAAGGCCGAAACCGCCCACGGCGATCATCTGGCCGTCCTTGACGATGCCTGCCAGCGCCTCCTGGGCGCTTGCAAAAACCTTGTCCATCGCTCCAACTCCTAATTAAGGTCGAACTGAAGAGAGCCACGCGTGGCGGCGAGCCCTGTTTTTCCTTGAGGCGCGGCTGCCGGTGACGCTTGCCGGCGGCATCGCAGCGGGGCCCGATGCCTGCCGGGTCGCGTCGCCGAGGGTGGCGCGCCCTTTTATTTCTATTATGGTTTGCGCTTGATTTTAACGGCATGCCCGGCAAATGCGCGCGCTGTTTCAAACAGCGCCACAAAGCCGGACCAAGCGCCACGCCTTGAACTACGCCGCCGGCTGGAACTGCGTGGCCATCCTGGCCAGCACTTCGGGCGGCCACGGTGCGGACGTATTGGCCACGTAATCCATCCAGACCAGCACGTTGCGGCCGCGCGCGTAGGGGCCGGCATCGTCGCCGACCTTCTCGAGCAGCAGTTCGAATTCGGCGCTGGAGCGGCCGATGCGAGTGACCTTGTGCGTGACCCGCACGGTCGCCGGATAGGTCAACGGACGCAGGAAATCGCAGGATGCATGGGCCAGGATGGCGCCATCATTGGCCGGCAATTCGAAGCCCGCGTCGTACAGGATCTGCATGCGGGCCTCTTCCATGAGGCGAAAGTACAGCGTGTTGTTGAGGTGGTTCAAGGCGTCGGAGTCGCCCCAACGCAAGGGCAAATCCACTTGATGGGTGTCGCCCACCGCCAGAATCCGCGCAGACTGAGTGTCCGGGTTCACCAATTGCTCCTGAAGACTGAAAGAAATGCGAAGACGTAGAAGGTCTCCGCCTGCAATACAATCGCCGATAATACTTCCAGCCATATATGGAATACATACGGGGAGCTTTGCAATGTCTGAACGCGAGTCGATGGAATATGACGTGGTCGTGGTTGGCGGGGGACCCGCCGGCCTGGCCACCGCCATCCGTCTGAAACAGCTGGCCGCTGAGAAAAACCAGGAAATCGGCGTCTGCGTCCTTGAAAAAGGCGCCGAGCTGGGCGCGCATATCCTGTCCGGCGCCGTCATGGACCCGCTGGCGCTGACCGAACTGATCCCCGACTGGAAGGAAAAAGGCGCGCCGCTGAACGTGCCCGTCACGCAGGACAAGTTCCTGTTCCTGTCGCAGAACGGCGCGCGCGCCACGCCGAACTGGCTGCTGCCGCCCTGTTTCCACAATGAAGGCAATTACATCGTCCGCCTGGGTGACGTCGTCAAGTGGCTGGGCGAACAGGCCGAGGCGCTGGGCGTGGACATCTTCCCCGGCTTTGCCGCGGTTGAAGTGCTGTACGACGAAAACGGCGCCGTGCGCGGCGTGGCCACCGGCGACATGGGCGTGGCCCGCGACGGCAGCCATACCGACCACTACCAGCCCGGCATGGAACTGCATGCGCGCTACACGGTGTTCGCCGAAGGCGCGCGCGGCCAGCTCGGCCGCCAGCTGATCGACCGCTACAAGCTGGACGACGGCCGCGACCCGCAAGCCTACGGCATCGGCATCAAGGAAATGTGGGAAGTCGACCCGGCCCAGTCCAAGCCCGGCCTGGTGATCCACACCGCCGGCTGGCCGCTGGATGCCGACACCTACGGCGGCTCGTTCCTCTATCACCTGGACAACAACCTGGTGGCCGTGGGCATGATCGTCGGCCTGGATTACGCCAACCCCTGGCTGTCGCCGTTCGACGAATTCCAGCGCTACAAGACCCACCCGGCCATCCGCGGCACCTTCGAAGGCGGCAAGCGCATCGCCTACGGCGCGCGCGCCATCACGGCCGGCGGCCTGCTGTCGCTGCCCAAGCTGACCTTCCCGGGCGGCGTGCTGGTCGGCTGTGAAGCCGGCTTCCTGAACGCTTCGCGCATCAAGGGCAGCCATGCCGCCATCAAGTCGGGCAAGCTGGCCGCCGAAGCCGCGTTCGACGCGCTGGTCGCCGACCGCCGCCAGGACGAGCTGGCCGCCTACCCCGAAGCCTTCAAGGCCTCGTGGCTGCACGCCGAACTGAACAAGGCGCGCAACTTCAAGCAGTGGTTCAAGAAGGGCCGCACCGTGGCCACGCTGATGACCGGCATCGAGCAGTTGGTGTTCAAGGGCAAGATGCCCTGGACCCTGCGCCACAGCAAGCCGGACCACGCCTGCCTGCAGCCGGCGTCGCAATGCGCCCGCATCGACTACCCCAAGCCCGATGGCAAGCTGACCTTCGACAAGCTCAGCTCGGTGTTCATCTCGAACACCAATCACGATGAAAACGAACCCGTCCACCTGACGCTGAAAGACCCATCGGTGCCGGTGCAGGTCAACCTGGCCAAGTACGGCGGACCGGAATCGCGCTACTGTCCGGCCGGCGTGTACGAGTTCGTCAAGGACGACCACGGCGACGACCGCTTGCAGATCAACGCGCAGAACTGCGTGCACTGCAAGACCTGCGACATCAAGGACCCGACCCAGAACATCGTCTGGGTGGCCCCGCAAGGCGGCGAAGGGCCCGTCTACAGCGGCATGTGACCGGCGCCGCGCAACATGGCTGAACGCGTGCTCTTCATCGGTTGCGGCGACCTCGGCCAACGTGCCGCCCGTCTGCTGCTGGCGCGCGGCGACCAGGTTTTCGCGCTGCGCCGCCACCCGCCCGCGGACGACGCCAGCGGCATCCACTGGCTGCAAGGCGACATCACCCGGCCGGATGGCCTGCCGGCCCTGCCGGCCGGCATCACCCGCGCGATCCATGTCGCCACCGCCGGGGCACGCGACCCCGCCGCCTACCGCGGCGTGTTCGTCGACGGACTGAACCGCGTGCTGGACGCGCTGGATACGTCCCAGGTCGAACGCGTGGTGTTCGTGTCGTCCAGCGCGGTCTATGGCGAACACCACGGCGACTGGGTCACCGAAGACACGCCGCCCGCGCCGCAAGGCTTCAACGGCCGCATCCTGCTCGAGGCCGAAGCCGCACTGGCCGCACGGCCGCTGCCGCACACCACGATCCGCTTTGCCGGCCTGTACGGCCCCGGCCGCCTGCAATTGATCGAACGCCTGCGGGCAGGCGCGGCCGGCGCGCCGACCCAGCCGCCGCATTGGGCCAACCGCATCCACATCGACGACGCCGCGGCCGCCATCGCCCACCTGGCGCGGCTGCCCGACGCGCAGCCGGTCTACATCGGCTGCGACGACACCCCGCTGCCGCTGCACGTGCTGTACGCGGACCTGGCCTGCCTGATCGGCGCCCCCGCCCCGGCCGAAGCCCCCGCCCCCGCCAACATCGGCAGCAAGAAACTCAGCAACGCCCGCCTGCGGGCCAGCGGCCTGACGCTGCAATGGCCCGACTCGCGGGCCGGCTATGCCGCGTTGCTGGCTGCCGCAGCGCAGGCATAGTTCGGCCGCCAACGAATCGTTGCATGAGCGGCAGGGAGATACTGGCCCCTGTTTCCCCGCCGGACCTGCCATGCCAGCCCCTGATCCGCTCGATCCGCTCCAGGCGGTCGTACATCCCGATCCCTATCCCTATTACCGCGCGCTTGTCCGCGACCGACCGCTGTACTACGACGCCTCGCTGAGCCTGTGGGTGGTGAGCCGTCCCGCGCTGATCCTGGAGGTCATGCGCCATCCCGCCGCACACGTGCGGCCCGTGGCCGAGCCGGTGCCCAACAATGTTTGCGGCGGCCCGGCGGGCGCGCTGTTCGGCCAGTTCGCGCGCATGACGGACGGTGAATCGCACGCCCGGATCAAGCCGCTGCTGGCCGCTTTCCTCGCGCGGCAATCGCAACAAGCCTGTACCCCACGATGGCCTGATCTGCAAACAGCGTCAGGCACCGGCCCTTGCGCGGCGGATGTCGATCGCTATCTGCATGCCGCCCCCGTCCACGCGCAGGCCGCGTTCCTGGGATTGGCGCCCGACATCCTGGAAGGGTGCGCCCGCGACATCCGCGATTTCCTCGCGGCGCTGACGCCCGCCGCGCCGGCCCCTGTCATTGCGGCCGCACACGTCGCCGCCCGGCAATTGTCGGCAACCTTGCACGCCCATCTGACACACCCTGACGCCAGCCCGGCCCTGCGTGAACTGCGCCATGACGGCGCACGCGCCGGCCTGCCCGCCACCATGCTGGCCGCCAATCTCGCGGGCCTGTTGTTCCAGTCCTGCGAGGCGGGCGCCGGTCTGCTGGGCAACGCCCTGGTGCTTGCCGGCCGGCAAGGCGCATCGGCCCCATGGACACCGACACAGGCCCAAGCCTGGGTGGACGCAACGCTGCGGCAAGATCCCCCCATCCACAACACGCGCCGTTTCCTGGCCGAATCCGCCCACATCGGCGGCCAGCGCATCGAGGCCGGTGCCACCGTGCTGCTGGTGCTGGCCGCCGCCGCGACCGTGCAGCCTCAGTCCCACTGGACCTTCGGCGCCCTGGCCCATGCCTGTCCCGGTCGCGACCTGGCGCGCCAGCATGCCGCAGGTGCATTGGTCCATCTGCTGCGGGCGGGCGCCGATGCCTGCGCGCTGGCGGCGCGCGTTCGCTATCGCCCCCTGCCCAATGCCCGTATTCCCCTGTTTTCCTATTCCAAGGACACCCTCCCATGATCGCCGTGATATTCGAAGTCGAGCCCGCCGAGGGCAACCCCGATCCTTATCTGCGCATCGCCGCCCGCCTGATCGATGAACTCAAATCCATCGATGGCTTCATCTCGGTCGAGCGCTTCCAGAGCCTGTCCACGCCGGGCAAGCTGCTGTCGTTGTCGTTCTGGCGCGATGAAGAAGCGGTCAAGCGCTGGCGTTCGCTGGAATCGCATCGCCAGGCGCAGGAGGCCGGGCGCGGCGGCGTGTTCGCCCATTACCGGCTGCGCGTGGCGCAGGTGCTGCGCGACTACGGCATGCACGAACGCGGCGAGGCGCCGGACGACAGCCGCGCACGGCACGGCTGAGCCGGTCAGGCCATCGGGAACGGGGATCAGGCCTGGACTCGCGCGGCCTGGTAGAAGCAGTAACCGCTGTTGCGCAGGGTCTTGACGGGCAGCGCCTGGCCGCTGGCCGCCTCGACACGACGGCGCAAGCGCCGCATCTGCGTGTCCAGGCGGCGCTGGTCGTAGTCGAGGTAATCGGCGCCCAGGGCTTCGACGATCTGCCGGCGACTGATGTTTTCGCCGGGCTGGTCCATCAGGCAACGCAGCACCGTCAGGTCCTGCTGCGACAGCGGCACGGCGGGCGCGCCTGGAATGAGCAGCCGGCGCGGGCCGACATCCAGCACCCAGCTGTCGGGCCCCGGGTTCGACGCGGACCGCGGCAGGCCCAGACGCCGCACCAGCGCGGCCAGCGTGGCCGCAAGCTCATCCAGGTCGCATCCCTTGCCCAGGTAGTGGTCGGCCCCCATGCCCAACCCCATGATCCTGTCCGGGCTGGTCTGGCGCGCGCTGAACACCACGATGCCCACCTGCTGGCCGTCGCGGCGCAGGCGCTGGATCAGGTCCAGGCCGCAACCATCCGGCAAACCGATGTCGATGACGGCCAGGTGGTGCCGGCCGGCGTCGAAATGTTGGTCGAATTCCTGCAGGCTGGATACGCACAGCGGTGCGTAGCCCAACTCGTCGAGAAACTCGCCAAGCTCTTGACGCAGCACGGGTTCGTCTTCGAGGAGAATGACTTCAAGCATGGAGTGCGGCGGCGGATTCCCCCGGCCCTGATGTAATCTTGCCGGCTGCACGGGAATCATGACTTGATGAGACGGAATCATTATCCCACGGCGCACGCGTGGCTGTGGCTGCTGGCATTGTTGATCGCGGCCATGGCGGCCGCGGCCCCCGCTCGTGGCGAGCCGCTGGTCCTTGATGGACAGGCGCGGATGCTGTACGCGGGCGGTCACCTCGAACGGCTGGACGACGCGAGCGGCAAGCTCGGGGCCGCGGATGTCGCCCAGGCAGCCGGCTGGACCACGCTGCCCGACAGCTTGAGCGCGGGCTTCACGCCCGCGACGGTGTGGCTGCGCCTGCCGGTGCGGGTGGACCGCATTCCCCAGGGCGGATGGATGCTGCGCCTGAGCAATGCGCTGCTCGATGACGTGCGGGTCTATATGGGCCAGGACGGCTATTGGACATTGCTGGGACGCAGCGGCGAAGACCTGCCGCGCCAGGATTGGCCGGTGGACTACCGCAGCCCCGTGATCTCGTTCGAGCCGCCCGCCCCCGGCAACTACGTCATCCTGGTGCGGCTGCAAAGCAAGAATGCGCTGGCGACCCGGCTGGAAATCTGGCAGCGCCTGGCCTACGACAACCAGTCCCGCCGCGAAGGCCTGATGTTCGGCCTGTACTTCGGTTTCTATCTGCTGCTGATCTGCGCGCACGGGGCCTTCTGGCTCGTGACTCGCGCCTCGATGAGCGGCCTGTTCCTGGCCTATATCGGCAACTGCGTCTTCAACGAGGTGCTGTCGCTGGGCCTGGTGCAGCAACTGACGGGCCTGCCGGTAGGCTGGAGCGACCGCCTGCTGGGCGTGGGCATCGCCATCAGCCTGCCGGTGGCGCTGCGTGTCGCCTTCCGCCAATTGAACCTGGCCACGCTGTATCCGCGGGCGGTGCGGTGGCTGGACCGGATCGTCTGGACCATCGCGATCGTCTGCTCGGCGCTGGTCGTGTCCGGCCACTACGCCTGGGGCGTGCAGCCCATCCAGACGCTGGCCCTGCTGGCGATCGTCGGCTTCTCGACCCTGACCGGCTACCTGCTCAAGCGCGGCTGGCGTCCGGCGCGCTTTTTCGCGCTGGCTTTCGGCGTGTTCTACATCAGCGTGCTGATCGCCTTCCTGCGCAATCTGGGCGTGCTGCCGGTCAACACGTTTACCGAATACGTGTCGACGCTGGGCACCATGCTGCACATGCTGCTGCTGAGCCTGTACATTGTCGGCCGCCATGAACGCCAACGGCGCATCCGCGAGCGGCAGCAGGCCAACCTGGCCGCGGACCTGGCGCGGCAGCACAGCCACCGGTTGGAAAAGGAAGTCGCGCTGCGCACGGCCGAGATGCAGAACGAGATCGAACGCCGCGTGGAACTGGAAGGCGAGCTGCGTACGTCGCTGGACAAAGAGCGGCAGGTGTTCGCCGAACAGCGCGACTTCGTCGCCATGGTGTCGCACGAGTTCCGTACCCCCCTGGCAATCATCACCACCTCGGCACAGCAACTGGGGCGCAACCTGGCGGCGCCGGCCGAGAAGACCCTGGCGCGCTGCGGCAACATCCGCGACGCCGCCGTGCGCCTGCTGGCGCTGGTGGATGAATACCTGACCCACGACCGCATGCGTGAACCACGGGCCGAACTGCGCCTGGCCCGTTGCGACGTGCCGGCCATGCTGGCCGACCTGGAACGGGACTTCGCACCCGGCCGCATCCAGTGCCGCTATGGCCCGGGCGAACACAGGCTGCAATGCGATGCCAGCATGCTGCATATCGCCCTGCGCAACCTGCTGGCGAACGCGGACCGGCACTGCACCGACGGGGAAGCGGTGGCCGTCTCGGTACATGCCCAGGGCGACAAGCTGCACATCGAGGTCGCCAACCCCGGCAACCGCATTCCCGCCGAAGAACAGGAACGCCTGTTCCAGAAATACTATCGGGGCCAGAACGCGCTGCGCCACCCGGGCGCCGGGCTGGGGCTGTATCTGGTGAAGGCGATCGCCGAACGCTTGGGCGGCACGGTGGTGCTGGCGGGTGCCGGCGGCGACGAACCGGTGTGCTTTCGGCTGAGCTTGCCGCAGCGCGACGCAAGGTAGGCTGACGCCGCCCCCCGATGTCGGCTGTCGACAATATGTTGCGCGAAAGCATCTGTTTGTATCTTTCGCGCCAATCCGGAAAGCCTATAATTTCAGGCATCTGAATTCATTTTCTGCCTATTTATCGGTCAATTTCCTCGTTCTTTGGCCGTCTTACAAAGCGCTCAGATTTGCTCAGATTTGGCGATGCAATGATCGGTATATTTCAGACACGAAATTTACATGGTCCCTACACATGCATCCCCGCTTCCAACTCACCCCGCTGGCGCTCGTCCTGGCCGTCAGCTTCTCGCCCCTGGCCGCCACGACCGCCTTCGCGGTAGATCTCGACGGCACGACGCAAAGCGGCAACCTCACGAATACCGGCACCGACGTCTCCATCAACATCATCAATGGCGCCACCCTGCGGGGCAACGTCATCAACAATGGCACGGTGTGGAACTCGGCCACGGGGGGCTCGGGCATCAAGGTCGACGCTTCGACCGTGGACGGTTCGATCCGCAATGAAGCCACCCGGCAGGTGACCGGCGACACGGCCATCAGCATTCGCAATGCCAGCTCGATCACCGGCGACATCGTCAACATTGGCCGCATCTCCGGCAGCTACGGCACCGGCGTGGGCCTTGAGGTGACCGGCGGCAGTACGGTCAGCGGACGCATCAGCAATAGCGGCACCATCGACGCAGGCCTCGTGGTGTCGGGCGCGACGGTTCGGCGCGGCATCACCAATACCGGCACGATCAACAGCAAGCTCGACGGTGTCGCCATTGATGTGTCGGCCGCGACCACCCCCGTGTCGATCGCCAACACGGGCACGATCAACGGCATCGTGCGATTGGGCTCGGGAACGCTGGACATCAACGGCGGCACCGTCAACGGCGTGGTCGACGGCAGCGCCGGCACTGTCAACATCAACACCGACTACACCCCGCTGGCCATCATCCGCGGCCGCGACGTCACGGTGGCCAGCTACGCCACCCTGACAATGGCCAGCTTCGAAGTGAAGGGCCTGCTGTCGGTCGCCGGCACGCTGGCCGGTTCGGGCGAAGTCGGCCCCACCACGCTGCTGGCCGGCGCGACCCTGTCGCCCGGCACCACGGCAACCCCGGTCGGCACCCTGCAGGTCAACGGCGACCTGACCTTCGACGCGAATTCGACCTACCGCGTCGACGCCACCGCCGACGGCAGAAGCGACAAAGTCCATGCGCTGGGCGTGGCCAACCTGGCCGGTTCCGTGCTGCACGTGGGTTCCGGCGGTACCTACGCGGCCTCCACCGCCTACACCATCCTGACGGCGGACGGCGGCTTGAACGGCAGCAAGTTCACCGGCGTCTCCAGCAACCTGGCCTTCCTGGACCCCAAGCTTGCCTACAACGGCAACGATGTCGTGCTGAAAGTGGACCTCAAGACCGTGCCAGTCGATCCCGGCACGCCGCCGGTTGACCCGGCCACGCCCCCGGTCGACACCGGCACGCCGCCCGCCGCCCCCGGCGGTTCGAGCGGTTCGGGCGGCGCCACCCGTCCCATCGAGTTCGCCGACCTGGCCGTGACGAGCAACCAGCGCTCGACCGCCCGCGCGCTGCAAAGCCTGCCGACCACCAATGCCCTGTACAGCCGCGTGCTGAACCTGCCTGAAGGGGCCCCGGCCGGCGTGTTCGCCGACCTGGCGGGCGAATCGCACGTCAGCACCGTATCGGCAATGCAGAACGTGACCAACAACGTGGTGAACCTGCCGCTGGCCCACCTGCACGCCAACATGAACGCCGGCTGGGTGCCCGGCCCGGCCACGGCCCAGGTCGGCCGCGGCGACGCGTCCGCCCTGCCGCGCTCGGCCGCCCAACCCATGTGGGCGCAGGTGTTCGGCAACTGGCGCACCATGGACGGCAACGGCAACGCGGCCAAGGCCCGCGAAACCGACGCCGGCCTGTTCGTCGGTGGCGACCACGGCGTAGGCAATGGCTGGCGCCTGGGCGGCGCGCTGGGCTACACCAGCAGCCGCATCACCGTGAACGATCGCTCGGCCAAGACCGACGTCGACAGCTACAGCGCGATCATCTACGGGGGCAAGGCCTTTGAAGCCGGCGCGGGCAAGCTCAACGTCAGCGCAGGCGTGGCCTACACGTGGCACGATGTCAGCAGCAAGCGCAACATCAACGCGGCTGGCCAACTGCAGGCCCTGAAGGCGGACTACAGCGCCAGCACCGGCCAGGTCTTCACCGAAGTCGGCTATGCCATCCCGCTGAACGACCGCGTCACGCTCGAACCGTTCGTCGGCGCCGACTTCAGCGACCTGCGCACCCGCGGCTTCTCGGAATCGGGCGGCGACGCCGCGCTCAGCGGCCGCAGCAACAGCAACAAGGTGGCCACCACCACCCTGGGCCTGCATGCGCAGACCACGTTCGACATGGGCCAGAACGCCGCCCGCCTGCGCGGCACGCTGGGTTGGCGCCATGCCTACGGCGATGTCAATCCGGAAACCACGATGTCGTTCGACGGCAGCCAGCCCTTCACGGTGGCCGGCACCCCGCTGTCGCGCGACGCCGCGGTGGTCGCGCTGGGCGTGGACATGGCCATGAGCAAGAGCGCCACGCTCGGCCTGGCCTATTCCGGCCAGTTCGGCAACGGCAACCAGCAGAACACGGGCACCGTGAACGTCAGCTGGCGCTTCTGAAGGCAAGATCGCTGGATATCCGCGTGCAAGCGCGGATATCGCTGGAGAGGGGCCTGGTGGGCCAACCGGGTCTCTTGGGGCGTATCGACGCAAGTCGGTACGCCTTTTTTTTCTTCCGCGCAGGGGATACCGTCCGCATGAGCGTCACCGCGGACCGGTTTGCCCTGTCCGTCCGTTACCATTGCCCCACCGCCGCCCCTGCGCTCGTCCATGCCCCCCGCCGCCCCTGCCCGCCCCACCCCGCTGCAAGTCGATCTGGCCCGCCTGATCGCCCAGGACATCCTGGCCCGGCGCTACGCGCCCGGCACGCACCTGTCCGAAGAAGCGCTGGCGGCCGACTATGACGTGTCGCGCACCCCCGTGCGCGGCGCGCTCAGGTTGCTGGCCACGCAAGGCCTGATCACGCATCGGCCCAACAGCGGCTACACCGTGGCCGACACGGGTGCCCTGCCGCCGCCGGCCATCTCCGGCTCAGGCCCGACCCAGCAAGAGTTGTACCGCCGGCTGATCGACGACCGCGCCACCCGCGTGCTGCCCGATCAGTTCACCGAAAGCGAGCTGCTGCAACGCTATCCCGCGCCGCGCAGCGTGCTGATGAAGGCGCTGCTGCAGTTGTCGGCCGACGGCCTGATCGAAAAGCGCAAAGGCCACGGCTGGCAATTCGCGCCTTCCCTGGAAAGCCGCGCGGCCCTGGATGAAAGCTACCGTTTCCGCATGGCGATCGAATGCGCCGGCCTGCTGGAGCCGACCTTCAAGCTGGACCGCAATGCGCTGGCCCGCATGCGCGCCGCCCATGAGGCCCTGGCGCAGCGCCAGGACGCCGACTTCTCGGCCACCGAATTCTTTGCCCTGAACGCGTCGTTCCATGAGCTGCTGGCGCGCTTCTCGGGCAACCGCTACATCCTGCAGGCCGTGCAGCAACAGAACCAATTGCGACGCCTGGAAGAACACGCCGCGTTCCACCGCGACGCGCGCTACGTCGGATCCACCCAGGAACATCTGGAGATCATCGCCGCCCTGGAAGCCGGCGACCAGGAACGGACAGCCCAGTTGATGCGCCGCCATTTGCAGGCTTCACGGCAGGCATCCTGACGGTCAGGGCGACCGGGACGCCAGGGATACTTTGACCCGAATTGTATTTTTCTTTGTATTAATACAAAATGACCGAACCCTGAACTTCCCGAAAACAGGATTCCCATGTCGTCGCCCGCCCCTCGATCCCCCGCCCTGAACGCCGAAGCCTATTGGATGCCCTTCACCGCCAACCGGCGCTACAAGCGTGACCCGGTACTGTTCAGCGCCGCCGAAGGCATGCATTACATCCGCCCGGACGGACGCCGGGTGCTGGACGGCATCGCGGGCCTGTGGTGCGTGAATGCCGGCCATCGCCGCCCCGAGATCGTCGAGGCGATCAGCCGCACCGCCTACACGCTGGATTACGCGCCGTCGTTCCAGATGAGCCATCCGCTGGCGTTCGAGCTGGCCGAAAACCTGTGCCAGGAGGCCCCGGCCGGCTTTTCCAATGTGTTCTTCTCGAATTCCGGTTCCGAGGCCGTCGATACCGCCCTCAAGATCGCGCTGGGCTACCACCGGGCCCGCGGCCAGGGCCAGCGCGTGCGCCTGATCGGCCGCGAACGCGGGTATCACGGCGTGGGCTTCGGCGGCCTGTCGGTGTCGGGCATCGGCGGCCACCGCAAGCCCTTCGGCAACCTGCTGCCCTACGTCGACCACCTGCCGCACACCTACGACCGCGAGCACATGGCCTACACCCGCGGTCAGCCCGACTGGGGAGCACACCTGGCCGACACGCTCGAGCGCATCGTGGCGCTGCACGATGCGTCCACCATCGCCGCGGTCATCGTCGAGCCGGTGGCCGGATCCACCGGCCTGCTGGTGCCGCCCAAGGGCTACCTGCAAAAGCTGCGGCAGATCTGCGATGCGCACGGCATCCTGCTGATCTTCGACGAAGTGATCTGCGCGTTCGGCCGAATCGACGGCGCCTTCGCATCGGCCCATTTCGGCGTCACGCCTGACCTCATCACCAGCGCCAAGGGGCTGACCAACGGCGCCATTCCGATGGGTGCGACGCTGGTGCGCCAGCCTGTCTACGACGCCTTCATGCAAGGCCCGGACAGCGCCATCGAACTGGCCCACGGCTACACCTACTCGGGCCACCCCGTGGCCTGCGCGGCCGGACTGGCCACGCTGGACATCTTCCGGCGCGAAGGCCTGTTCCAGCGCAGCCGCGAGCTATGGCGTTACTGGGAAGACGCCGCCCACAGCCTGAAGGGCCTGCCCCACGTGGTGGACATCCGCAACATCGGCCTGCTGGCCGCCATCGAACTGGCGCCGCAGGACGGCAAGCCCGGGCAACGCGGCTTCGCGGTGCACCAGGCCTGCCTGGAACGCGGCTGCCTGATCCGGGCGGCCGGCGACACCATGCTGCTGTCGCCGCCGCTCATCATCGAGCGGGCGCAGATCGACGAATTGTTCACCGGGCTGTCGGACGTGCTGCGCGCCGCGGCCTGAGGCCAGCGCCCGGCGGCACGGCCCGCCTGCCTGACAACACCCACGCCGTGGCGACGGCGTGGGCAACTGCGCACCGCTCAGCCCAGGTGGCGCGCCACGGCCTCGACCACGCGGCGCACGTCCTCGGCGGACACGTCCAGATGGGTCACCAGGCGCGTCGGGCCACCGTAGACGGCGCGCATCATGATGCCGTCGGCGGCCAGCGCCGCGGTCAGCGCGTCGCAGCGCGCCGGTTCGAATTCCGCGAACACCATGTTGGTGTCCTGGCTCAGCACGCGTACTCCCGCGATGCCGCGCAGGCCCTCGGCCAATTGGCGTGCATTGTCGTGGTCATCGGCCAGGCGGTCGACGTTGTGCTCCAGCGCATACAGGCAGGCCGCGGCCAGCACGCCGGACTGGCGCAGGCCGCCGCCCAGCATCTTGCGCCAGCGGCGCGCGCGGGCGATCAAGTCGGCGCTACCCACCAGCACGGACCCGACGGGCGCGCCCAGGCCCTTCGAAAAGCAGATCGAGACCGAGTCGAACGGTTCGCACATCTCAGCCAGCGGCTTGCCGCTGGCGACGGCGGCGTTGAAGACGCGGGCGCCATCCAGGTGCGTGGCCAGGCCGTGTCCGCGCGCCCAGTCGGTGGCCGCCCGGATGTAGCTGGCCGCAATGAGCTTGCCGTGGAAGGTGTTCTCCAGCGCCAGCAAACGAGTACGGGCAAAATGCGGATCGCCTTCGGGCTTCAATGCCGCGGCCAGTTTTTCCAGGGGCAGCGAGCCATCTTCGGCATGCTCGATGGGTTGGGGCTGGATGCTGGCCAGCACGGCCGCGCCGCCGCCTTCGTACTTGTAGGTGTGCGCGAGCTGGCCCACCAGGTATTCATCGCCGCGTTCGCAATGCGCCATCAGCCCGGCCAGGTTGCTCTGCGTGCCGGACGGGAAGAACAGGCCGGCCGCCTTGCCGGCGCGCTCGGCCACGGCCTGCTGCAAGCGGTTCACGGTCGGGTCGTCGCCCATCACGTCATCGCCCAGCGGCGCAGAGGTCATGGCCTGCAACATGGCCGGGGTCGGCCGGGTAACGGTATCGCTGCGCAAATCGATCATGAGACATCCTCGGATAGGAAACGGAATTCGTAAAAGACGGGCGGGTTCAACGGGCGCGCGCGGCCGGCGCCGCGCGGCTCACCACGAAGATGCCGGCCAGAATCAAGGCCATGCCGCCCAGCTCGGCCACCGACGGGCGTTCGGACAGCACCGCCCACGCCATCAGCATCGCCACCACGGGCACGCCCAGGCTGGACAGTCCGGCAATCGACGCCGGCACCCGCCGCACCACTTGCAGCCACAGCAGCCAGCCCGCCGCAGTGGCAATCAGCACGATGTAGGTCATGCCGGTCCAGAGCTGCCAGCCCCACTGCGCGGGAATCTGCGGCACCAGCAACGCCACCGGCGTCACCGCCAGCCCGCCGAACAGCATCTGCCACGCGGTGAACGTCATCACATCCGGCGCATGGCGGTCGAACATGCGCTTGGACAGCACGGTGCCCACGCCCCAGCACAGCCCGCTGCCCAACCCCAGCAATACGGGTTTCAGGTCGCCCAGGCCATGCCAGGGTTCGATGAACAGCACCAGTCCGATCGCCGCCAGGCCGATGCCCGCGCCATGACGCGCCGACGGCCGCTCGCCCAGCAGCCCCCAGGCAAACAGCACGACCCAGAACGGCATCGTATAGGCCATCAGCGACACCTTGCCCACGCCGCCGGACACCAACGCGGTCTGCACGAAGCCCTGGAACCCGGCGGTCTGGGTCAAGCCGATCAAGAGGGTCAGTTTCCAGGGCGGCATGGCCAGGGGCCGGCGCGTGGCGATCACCAGCGCGAACAGCACCAGCGCGCCCACCACATAGCGCAGCGCCACGAAATCGAAGGGGCCGATGTAAGGCACGATCAGTTTCATCGCGATCCAGCTGCCTGCCCACACGAGGATGGTGCTGAACATCAGGGCAAGCCCTGCGCGATCGAAACTGCTGCGGCTCACGGCGGCGTCTCCGGTAAAAGCATTGAAGGGGAACAAAACGACGATGCCCATACCGGCAAACCGGTATGGGCATCTCGCATTATGCTCCCGCGGCGCGGGATCGGCCCGCGCCGTCCGGAAGGCGGACGGCGCGCGCCGTTTACAGCGGCTTGGACAACTGATCCAGGATCGCCGGATTTTCCAGCGTCGAGACGTCCTGGGTCACTTCTTCGCCCTTGGCCACCACGCGCAAGAGGCGCCGCATGATCTTGCCGGAGCGGGTCTTGGGCAGGTTGTCGCCAAAGCGGATGTCCTTGGGCTTGGCGATGGGGCCGATTTCCTTGGCCACCCAGTCGCGCAGCGTCTTGGCGATGGCTTGCGCATCGGCGCCTTCGGGACGGGCGCCCTTGAGCACCACGAACGCCACCACGGCCTCGCCGGTCGTGTCATCGGGCCGACCGACCACGGCGGCTTCGGCCACCAGCTCGTGCGCCACCAGCGCCGATTCGACTTCCATGGTGCCCAGGCGGTGGCCCGACACGTTCAGCACGTCGTCGATGCGGCCCATGATCCAGAAGTAGCCGTCCGCATCGCGCTGCGCGCCGTCGCCGGCCAGGTAGTAGCCGCGCAATTCGGGCGGGAAGTAGCTCTTCTTGAAGCGTTCGGGGTCGCCCCAGATGTTGCGGATCATGGCGGGCCACGGACGCTTGATGACGAGAAAGCCGCCATTGCCCTGGTCGACGTCGCCACCGGTTTCGTCCACGATGGCCGCGGCAATGCCCGGCAGCGGCAGCGTGCAGGAACCAGGCTTGGTGGGCGTGGCGCCCGGCAGCGGAGTGATCATGTGGCCGCCGGTTTCGGTCTGCCACCAGGTATCGACGATCGGGCAGCGCTCGCGGCCGATGTTCTTGTGATACCACATCCAGGCTTCGGGATTGATGGGCTCGCCCACCGTGCCGATGATGCGCAGGCTGTCCAGGTCGAACTTGGACGGATGGGTTTCGGGCGCCGCCTCGGCCGCCTTGATCAGCGAACGGATCGCGGTCGGCGCCGTGTAGAAGGTGGTGACCTTGTGGCGCGCGATCATGTCCCAGAAGCGGCCGGCGTTGGGGAACGTGGGCACGCCTTCGAACACCACCTGCGTCAGGCCGGCGGCCAGCGGGCCGTAGGTGATGTAGGTGTGGCCGGTGACCCAGCCCACGTCGGCCGTGCACCAGTAGACGTCGTCCTTGCGGGCATCGAAGGTCCACTTGACGGTCAACAGCGCCCACAGCAGGTAACCCGCCGACGAATGCTGCACGCCCTTGGGCTTGCCGGTCGAACCGGACGTGTACAGGATGAACAGCGGATGCTCGGCATTGACCGGCACCGGTTCGCAGGTGTCGGGCTGGCCGGCTTCGACATCGTGCATCCAGAGGTCGCGGCTGTCGTTCCATTGCACCTTGCCGCCGGTGCGGCGGTAGACGATGACCTTGCGCACGGCCTCGCAGCCGCCCATGGCGATGGCTTCTTCCACGGCGGGCTTGAGCGGAATGGTCTTGCCCCCGCGCACCTGCTCGTCGGCGGTGATGACCAGCGAGGCGCCCACGTCGACGATGCGCTCTTGCAGGCTCTTGGCCGAAAAGCCACCGAACACCACCGAGTGCGTCACGCCCAGGCGCGCGCAGGCCTGCATGGCCACCACGGCTTCGATCGACATGGGCATGTAGATGATGGCGCGATCACCCTTCTTGTAGCCCAGCGCGGCAATGCCGTTGGCGAAGCGGCACACGCGGGCCAGCAGTTCGCGGTAGCTGACCTTGTTGACCTTGCCATCGTCGGTCTCGAAGATGATGGCGGTCTTGTCGGCATTGCCGTTGGTCAGGTGCACGTCCAGGCAGTTGGCCGAGACGTTCAGTTCGCCGTCGCCGAACCAGCGATAGAACGGCGCATTCGATTCGTCCAGCACCTCGGTGAACGGCTTGGTCCATTGCAGGTTGTCGCGGGCCTGGCCGGCCCAGAAGCCGTCGAAGTCCTTTTCGACCTGCGCACATAGCGCGTTGTAGGCGTCCATGCTGGGAATCGCGGCGCCTTGGGCCGCGCGCTCGGGCGGCGGAAAGACCCGGGTTTCTACCAGTACGGACTCAATAGCATTCGACATGATCTTGTCTCCAATCTGTGATTCTGTTGTTGATGCCGTTTTCTTTTATTGCCCACTCGCAACCGTATCGCCACGCTCTTACGGGCACCTTACGCAAAATGCGGGCCAGAGCCCGCATCACCGCAAGCGTACAACCGCCGGCCAGGGCGGCAACGGCATCGACAACCTGACTGCGCAAACGCAAACCCACCGGACGCCGCGCACTGCAAGGCGCGCGGGGCAACGTCCGGAACTTCATAAGAATATCAGTTGCGGCGAACGGCCGTGGCGCTAGGCAACACGCCGTGCCAGGCCACGCGCCATGTCCACGCGCGACAAAAGGATGAGGCCGCCCACGAAGAACAGTCCGGTCACCAGGATGGCCAGGCGGTGGTTGCCGTGCGTGAGCCAGGTGACCAGGCCGTAGGTCAATGGCCCGATGACGGCGGCCAGTTGCACCGCGAAGGTCCAGAGCGAGAAGAATTCCGCCAGGCGTCCGGCCGGCGCCAACGCGCCGGTCATCGCGCGGCCCGCGCTTTGCGTGGTACCCATGCACAGGCCCGCCAGCGTGGCGGCCACCCAGAACACCGGCGCCGTGACGGCGGCATAGGCCACCAGCACCATCACGATCCAGCCGCACAAGGTGATGGCCAATGCCGGCTTGTGGCCGATGCGGTCCTGCACGTAGCCGAACGAGAACGCGCCCGCGGCCGCGCCGATATTGACGGTGAACACCAGCAGCATGATCTGCGGGGTGCTGAAACCCATGACCTCGGACGCGTACACCGCGGCCAGGGTGATGACCACCGAGATGCCTGCCTGGTAGCAGGCGATGCACATCAACAGGCGGCGGAATTCGGGAAAGTGCTGGCCGGTTTCGCGCCACGCGAACGCCAGGCGCTTGAAGACGTCCAGCGCCTCTTTGGGTTCAGCCAGCGGCCTGGCACGCTCGCGCAAGAGGAAGAACGACGGCAACGCCGCCAACGCGAACACGGCGCAGGTCACCAGGATGACCCGGGGCACGAAATGCTGGGCGTCCAGGCCATTGGCTTCGGACAGCGTCACCACCCACAGCGACAGGCCCAGCGTGAGCATGCCGCCGCAGTAGCCGAAGCTCCAGCCCCAGCCCGACACCCGGCCCAGCGCCGACGGCCTGGCCAGCTCGGGCAGAAAGGCCGCGACCATGGATTCGCCGATGCAATAGCAGTAATTGGAGACGACGATCGCCGCCAGGGCCAGCCAGACGTCGCCCGGTCCCGCCTGGGTCAGCACCAGCGTGGCCGCCACGCAGCCGGTGGTGCTGGTGTAGAGCAGGCGCCGCTTGGCGGCGCGGGCATCGGCCCGCGCACCCAGCGTGGGCATGGTCAGCATGATGAGCAGGTAGGACAGCGACAGCGCCGCCGTCCAGGCCAGCGTGGACCACGGCGCACGGCCGGCGACCACGCCAACGAAATAGGTGCTGAACACCGCCGTGAGAATCACGGTGGTGTAGCCGGAATTGGCGAAGTCGTACATGGCCCAGGCCCAGACTTCGCGCTTGGCCACGCCGGGGTTCAGCGGACCGGAGTCCGCAGCCCCGTCGGCCGGCGCGGCAAGGCCGGCGGGCACCTGGCCCGCCGGCGGCTGCCGCGATTCTTCTGGGTTCACAGGCCCAGCGCGGCGATGCCCGCCTGGGCGATCTGGGCGTCTTCGGTGGACTTCACGCCCGACACGCCGACGGCGCCGACCACCTGGCCGTTGGCGATCACAGGCACGCCGCCTTCCAGCATGCCTTCGATCAGCGGCGCCGACAGGAAGGAGTAGCGGCCGTTGTTGATGATTTCTTCGTAGACGCGCGATTCGCGGCGGCCCAGGGCCGCGGTCTTGGCCTTGGCCGGCGCGATGTGCGAAGAGATGGGGGCGGCGTCGTCCAGCCGCAGCATGCCCAGCAGATGGCCGCCATCGTCCGACACGGCGATGGTGACCGCCCACTTGTTCTGCAGGGCGTGTGCTTCGGCCGCGGCCAGGATTTTCTTGACGTCTTCGGCGGTCAGCACGGGTTTGGTGTTCATTGCAGCGACTCCTTGATCTGTTCCAGGGCGGTGGGGTCTTCGATGGTGGTCAGGTCTCCGGGGTCGCGACCTTCGCAGACGGCGACGATCGCGCGGCGCAGTACCTTGCCGGAGCGGGTCTTGGGCAAGGCGCCCACGAACCGGATCCGGGCGGGCCGCGCCACTGCGCCCAGCTGATCTTCCACCAGCCGCATGATATCCGCTTCCAGCTGCTTTGCGCCCTCGGATGCGTCCGCCATCGCGGGATTCTTCAGCACGGCGAAGGCCATCGCCACCTGGCCCTTGAGCGCGTCGGCCACGCCCACCACCGCGCATTCGGCGATGCCGCTGTGGCTGTTGACCGATTCCTCGATCTCGCGCGTGCCCAGGCGGTGGCCCGCCACGTTGATCACGTCATCGGTGCGGCCCAGGATGAACCAGTAGCCGTCCGCATCGACCAGGCCCCAGTCGAAGGTGGAATAGACCTGGCGGCCGGGAATCGACGTGAAATAGGTCTGGACGAAACGTTCGTCGTCGCCCCAGATGGTGGACATGGCGCCGGGCGGCAACGGCGGCACGATCGCCACCACGCCTTTCTCGTTGGCGCCCAGGTCTTCGCCGCTGGACTCGCTGACGATGCGCGCATCGAAGCCATACACCGGAAACGACGGACTGCCATAACGCGTGGCCACCTTTTCCACGCCCGGCTGCGCCGACAGGATCGGCCAGCCGGATTCCGTCTGCCAGTAGTTGTCGATGATGGGCTTGCCCAGGCCTTCCGAAATCCATTGCGCCGTGGGCTCGTCCAGCGGCTCGCCCGCCAGGTACACCGCCCGCAGGGTGGACAGGTCGTGCTTCTTGAGCAGCGCCGGGTCCTGCCGCTTGAGCACCCGAACTGCCGTGGGGGCCGAAAACAGCGTGTTGACGCCAAACTGCTCGACCAGCTTCCACAGGACAGCCCCGTCCGGACGCACCGGCGTGCCCTCGTACAGCACGGTCGCCTGCCCGCCGATCAGCGGCCCATACACAATATAGGAGTGCCCCACCACCCAGCCGATGTCGCTGGTGCAGAAGAACGTGTCGCCGGCGCGGCCGTTGAACAGGTATTCCATCGACGACGCCAGCGCCACGGCATAGCCGCCCGTGTCGCGTTGCACGCCCTTGGGCTTGCCTGTCGTGCCGGACGTATACAGGATGTAGCTGGGTTCGGACGATTCCAGCCAGGTCACGGGCACGTGCACCCCATGCTGGGCGGCGCGCAGCGTGGCGTAGTCCAGGTCGCGCCCCGCCACCGGCTCGAACGGCGCCAGGCCGCGGTCGAACACGACCACCGAGGCCGGCGGCGTCTTGCACAGGGTCAGCGCCCGGTCCAGCAGCGGTTTGTAGGGCACCACCTTGCCGCCGCGCGACCCGCCGTCGGTACACACGATCACTTTGGGCGCGGCATCGTCGATGCGCTGCGCCAGGTTGACCGAGGCGAATCCGCCAAACACCACCGAGTGCACCGCGCCGATGCGGGCGCAGGCCAGCATGGTGAACACGGCTTCGGGCACCATCGGCATGTACAGCAGCACCCGGTCGCCCCGGCCCACACCCAGGTCGCGCAGCATGGCGGCGGCGGCATTGACCTCGTCATAGACGTCCTGGCGCGTGTAGATGCGTTCGCGATCGACCTCGGTCGACACCCAGATCAGGGCCGGCTTGTCGGCCTGGGTGGGCAGCCAACGGTCCACCGCGTTGTAGCAAAGGTTGGTCTTGCCGCCCACGAACCACTTGGCGAAGGGCGGCCGGGAAAAGTCCAGGACCGACTCGAATGGCGTCTCCCAGTGCACCCGGCTGGCCTCCTCGCGCCAGAACGCATCACGATCGTGGACCGAGCGGTAATGGAAATCCCTGGTTTTTTGCATTTTTGTCTCCTGTTATTGTGCATACGCCTTAAGGCTGATTGCTTTCTTTTTGAATCCTTCGGTCATTTTGGTGGGCAAACCTTGCACCAGGCTTGCCCCAGGTCAAAAAATTCTGCCACGCGTCTACGCCTCACGGGCGCCGGGCTGGTTACAGTAACGAACCAGTCTTAAAAGTTTGGTAGAATCCCCGCGAAGTTGTGACAACATATCTGTTGATTCGCTGCTTTATTCCAGCTATTCAGGTGTTTTTTAGCGTTTTTGACGCTTTATTGCTTCTGATCTGCGAAAAAGTGGCAATCATCCCCAGGCGAATGCATCGACACTCCAAAAGCGCGCGACTGAATTCATCCACTGGCCAAGCACACCGCGGTCTGCGTTTGCTGGCGCTGATGGCGTGCGTCGCGGGTCTGGCGGGTTGTGCTGGCACTCATCAAAAGTCCACCGCCTATTCGTCCGAGATCGATCCGTACGAAACGGAATGGGTCGCCACCGCCGATGACCCCATCGGCATGCTGGTGGTACAGAAATTCAAGCGTGACCGCCAGCGCACCCAATCGGGCGTCAACAGCGACAACGCCATGGTCAGCGAAGCCCTGAACTACCTGGGTATCCGCTATCGCTTCGGCGGCAGTTCCCCCGATACCGGTTTCGATTGCAGCGGCCTGGTGGCCTATTCCGCCGAACGCTCGCTGGGCCTGAAACTGCCCCGCAACGCCGCCGAAATCGCCCAGCAGGGTGTTTCTGTCGACAAGAACGAACTCAAGGCCGGCGACCTGGTCTTCTTCAACACCATGGGCCGCCGGTATTCCCACGTGGGCATCTACCTGGGCGACGACCGCTTCGTGCACTCGCCCAGCGCCGGTGGCGTGGTGCGTGTCGAAAACATGACCATGGCGTACTGGACCAAGCGCTACAACGGCGCCCGCCGCCTGGACAACAGCCTGATGGCCTCGGCCCGCGCGGCCAACTGATAGCCCCGGTGCGGCTAGCGTCGCACGACGCGCCGCCTCGCGCCATCCCCCAAACAGCAAAACGCCGCCGGACTGTCCAGTCC
>NZ_JCBANA010000048.1:0-50777 GCF_059760725.1 Achromobacter sp. 1014246743 | reverse complement strand
TTGGCGACCCCGTAGATTCCATTCCCTGACCACAGGTCTAACAGCGCATCAAACCCAGATGCACGTAGCCCCTGGTGGGGGTGGCTTGTGGAGTGGGCAACCTCGATGCGCCCGAGGGAATCGGAAGGGAGCCGAAGGCGTACGACGATGACGACGGGGAAGTCCGGAGCGAAGGCTCCGGACCGCAATCGTGGGCGCCCACTCCACAAGCCACCCCCGCCAGGGGCGACCTACGAAGATCAACCGACCGTACAACCCAAATAGAATCACATAAGTAAAAACAAAAACCACAAAAGAAGTAATCAAGCAATCTCAAGAAATACGAAGCAATGTTTTCCTTGCCTCTCGATACTCTGCCTCCAGCAATGCCACCAGATCTGCCACCGCCAAGATCTCTTGGCTTGAACCCACGCCCTGGCCCGCGCTCCAGATGTCTTTCCAGGGGGTGGGGCGGGTGGATTTGTCCAGGTTGGGGGGGGGGGGTGTTGTTTGCCTTTTTATGTGGTGGGGGTCCAGGCCTGCGGCCTGGATGCTGGGGGTCAGGTAGTTGGCGGGGACGCCGGAAAAATAGGGGGTGTTGAGTACGTCTGCGGCTTGCGCGCCTAACACCATTTGCCTATAGGTTTCGTTTGCCAGGGATTCTTGGGTCGCGATGAAGCGGGTGCCCATGTAGGCGAAATCGCAGCCCAGGGCCTCGGCCGCCAGGATGTCCTTGCCGTGGCTGATGCAGCCCGACAGGGCTAGCGGGCCGTCGTAGAACGCGCGGATTTCGTTGACCAGGGCGATCGGGTTCAGTTGGCCCGCGTGGCCGCCTGCGCCGGCGGCCACCAGGATCAGGCCGTCCACCCCCGCGTCCAGCGCGCGCTTGGCATGGCGGACTGTTGTTACGTCGTGGTAGACCTGGCCGCCGTAGGCGTGGGCGGCGCGCACCACGGCTTCCGGGGGGTGCAGCGATGTGATCAGCAGCGGCACCTGGCGTTCCGCGCAGATTGCCAGGTCGCCTTGCCAGCGGGCGTTGCTGGGGTGCACGATCAGGTTCACCCCGTACGGGGCGACTTGCGTGCCCGGCGCCGCGCGGCGGGTCGCGGCCAGGCGGGTTTCGATGCGGGTGATCCACTCGTGCAGCTGTTCCTGCGGGCGGGCGTTCAGCGATGGGAACGTGCCGATGATGCCGGCGCCGCATTGCGCGGCCACCAGGTCCGGGCCCGAGACCAGGAACATGGGGGCGCCGATGATCGGCAATCGGGTTTGCGTGCGCAAGGCGGGCGTTCGGCTCATAGGCAGGTTCCGGGTGCGGTTCAACAGAAAAGGGTCAGTTCGCCTGGATGTTCGCGCTCTGGATCACGTCTGCCCACAGCGCGTACTCGCGGTCGATACGGTCTTGCAGCGCGGCGGCGTTGCCCGTGTTGATCGTGTAGCCGCCTTCCGTCATCGCGCGGCGAAACGCCGGGTCTTGCGACACGTCCGCCAGCGCGCGCGTCAGGCGGGCGCGGATGTTGTCCGGCAGCTTCTTCGGCGCCACCAGCGCGTACCAGCCCACGACCTCGTAGTCCTTCATGCCCGCCTCGACCATCGTCGGCACGTCCGGCAGCTCGGGGTTGCGCGTGCGCGACGTGACCGCCAGCGCGCGTGCCTTGCCGCTCTTGATGAAGGGGATCGCCGTGCTCGTGATGTCGAACATGAACGTGATCTTGCCGCTCACCACATCCATCATCGCCGGCGAATTGCCGCGGTAGGGCACGTGCAGCATCGGCACACCCGCCTGCTTTTTCAGCAGTTCTGCCGACAGGTGGTTCGATGCGCCGATGCCGGCTGAACCGAACGACACCGCGTCGGGGTGGGCGCGGGCATAGTCCACCAATTCGGTCACGTTCCTGGCCGGCGCCTGCGGGCCGATCAGCAGCACGTTGGCGTAGTCCACGATCAGGCCGATCAGCGAGAAGTCCTTGCGTGGGTCGAATAGCGTGCTGCGTTGGACCAGCGGCGACATCGTCAGCGTGGGGCTGGCGGCAAAGCCCAGCAGGTAGCCGTCGGGCGGCGCCTTGGCCGTCGCGTCGGATGCGATCATGCCGCTGGCGCCCGCGCGGTTTTCCACCACCACCGCCTGGCCCAGCTTGTCGCCCAGGTACTTGGCGAACACGCGTGCGGTGGTGTCCACCGGGCCGCCCGGGGCGTAGCCCACCAGCAGGCGGATGGGTCGGTCGGGGTAGGCGCTGTCGGCGGCGGCTGGGGTGCCGATCGCGGTGGCGGCGGCGAAGGCCGCCGCGGCAAGCAGGTGCTTGATGTTCACGCTCATGTCTCCTTGGGGACAGGCCGGTCGCAGAGCGGAACGAAGCGTGCGCGCCTACGCCGGCCTTTGTTTCAGCGGTTGGGGATGGGTTGCGCCGCTGGTGTGGGGGGAAATCGTGTCGCTGCGGGTGTCGGGTTCTGCCGGGAACATCGTGGTGGGGCTACAGCGTGGCGGCGGTGCCGAGGATGGCCGTGGACTGGCTGGACAGCGTGCCGCCGTTGCCATGCACCAGCGCCAGGTCGGCGCCGGACACCTGGCGCGCGCCGGCGTCGCCGCGTAGTTGCCGTACCGCCTCGATCATGATGAAGACGCCGTACATGCCGGGATGCACGCAGCACAGGCCGCCGCCGTTGGTGTTCACCGGCAGCCGCCCGCCCGGGGCGATCGCGCCGCCGGCTATGAAGTCGCGCGCCTCGCCCTTGGCGCAAAAGCCCAGGTCTTCCAGGAACAGCAGCGTGTTGATCGTGAAGGCGTCGTACAGCTCCACCACGTCGATGTCGCGCGGCGCCACGCCGGCCATGGCGTAGGCGCGGCGGCCGGACTCAACGGCCGCCGTCACCGTCAGGTCTTCCATGGACGAGATCTGCCGGTTCCAGACGGCCGTGGCGTTGCCCAGCACGTACACCGGCGGGCGGGGCAGGTCGCGGGCGCGTTCGGCGCGCACCAGCACATAGGCGCCGGCGCCATCCGTCACCAGGCAGCAGTCGCGCACGCTCAAGGGGTCAGACACCATGCGCGCCGACAGTATCTGTTCCAGCGTGGCCGGCTCGCGCAGTTGCGCTTCGGGGTTGAGCTGGGCCCATCGGTTGGCGGCCAGCGCCACCTGGGCCAGGTCTTCGCGGCGGGTGCCGTACTGGTGCATGTGACGCGCGGCGGCCAGCGCATACGACGACAGCGGGCTGAGCGGGTCGTAAGGAGTTTCGTAGGGCTGCGGATCGAACTGTTTGCGCACGCGGCCGATCTCGGCGCGGCTCAGGGTGGACGTGCGCTGGGTGCTGCCGTAGCAGACCAGCACCGCCTTGCATTGGCCCGAGGCCAGCGCGTGCAGCGCGGGCAGCAGGTGCGCCACGAAGCTGGAGCCGCCCAGCATGGTGCTGTCGATGAAAGTCGGGCGGATGCCCAGGTGTTCGATCACCGGCATCGCCCACATCGGCGCGGCCACGCTGGCCGTGCACAGGCCGTCGATGTCCTGCATCGTCAGGCCGGCGTCGGCGACGGCGCGTTGCGCCGCCTGCACCAGGATTTCCATTTCGGTATAGCCGTTGGCCTGGCCCAGGCCGGCATGGCCCACGCCGGCCACCGCGACGGCGCCGCGCAAATCGTTCAGCGTCATGGCGCCTCCTTGCTCTGAACGAACACCACCTGGCCGCGGCCGTCGTTGACCGCCACCTGTGCCTGCACCGCCATGCCGATGTGCACGGCGTCGGGCGCGATGCCGTCTACCCGGCTCATCAGGCGCACGCCTTCGGCCAGATCGATCAGCGCCACGTTGTAGTCGCCGCCTGCTTCCGGCTTGCGCCGTACCACGGTGGTCGAATAGACGGTGCCGCGCCCGTCGGGCGTTTTCCAGGACAGTCGGTCGGCGCCGCAATGCGGGCAGAGCATGCGGGGATAGAACACGGCGCGGTCGCAGGCGGCGCAGTGCTGGATCAGGAAGCGGCCCTGGTCCAGCGCCTGGCGGTACTGCGCCTCGACGCCGGTGGCGGCGTCGTTCGGGGCGGTAGCGGTCATTGCGTGGGGTTTCCGGGTTGACGAGCCGCCAGTGTCGGGGCTGGTGCCGGGGCATGCCATTCTTCATTGCTGAAGCAGGCCTTTTGCGGGCCCGTAGTGCCGGGCAGGGGCGACGCGGGAGCCGGGGCCCTACATCGCCGCAAAAGCCGCCCTTCGGCAACCGCAGATTGTCCGCGCGGGCTGGGCCATGGCTAGATACCGGTCAAAGGAGACAGGCCATGAATCTGACTTGGACGCCCGAAGAGCGCCAGTTTCGTGAGACGGTACGTGCGTTCGCCGCGGACCGACTGCCGGCGGACATTCGCGACAAGGTGTGCCGCCACCAGCGGCTGGAACGTGACGACTACGTGCGCTGGCACAACATCCTGGCCGACCAGGGCTGGGGCGCGCCCAACTGGCCCGTCGAGCACGGCGGTACCGGCTGGAATGCACTGCAGCGCCTGATCTTCGAAGTGGAATGCTTCAAGGCCGGTGCGCCGCGGCTGCTGCCGTTCGGCCTGTCGATGATCGGCCCTGTCTTGATGAAGTACGGCAGCGCCGCTCAGCAGGCGCGCTTCCTGCCGCGCATGGCGCGGGTGCAGGATTGGTGGTGCCAGGGCTATTCCGAACCCGGCTCCGGGTCGGACCTGGCGTCGCTCAAGACCCGCGCGGTGCGCGATGGCGACGAATACGTCGTCAACGGCCAGAAGACCTGGACCACGCTGGCGCAGTATGCCGACTGGATGTTCTGCCTGGTGCGCACCGATCCGGACGCGCGGGCCCAGCGCGGCATTTCGATGCTGCTGCTGGACATGCGCGCACCCGGCGTCACGGTGCGGCCGATCCGCACGCTCGATGGCGGCCACGACGTCAACGAAGTGTGGCTGGAAAACGTGCGGGTGCCGGTGGAAAACCGGGTGGGCGAAGAAAACCACGGCTGGACCTACGCCAAGTACTTGTTGGGGCATGAACGCACCGGCATCGCCGGCCTGGGCCATTGCCATCGTGAGCTCGACATATTGAAGGGCATGGCCTCCCGAGCCACCTCGCGAGGCCGCCCGCTGCTGGCCGACAGCCGCATGCGCGACCGCATATCGCGCATCGAGGTCGACATCATGGCGCTGGAGATGCTGCTGCTGCGCGTGGCGGCCAGTAACGACGGCACGCCGGGGCCGGAGGCGTCGGTGCTGAAGATACGCGGCTCCGAGATCCAGCAGGACCTGGCGATGCTGCAGATGGAAGTGGCCGGCCCCGACGCCTGGCCCTATGACCCCGCCTGGATGCGGGCAGACGCCGACTGGCACGGACCTGGCCCCGAGATGGCCGCCGCCGCGGGGGCCGGCTATGCCGATATGCGCAAGACCTCGATCTACGGCGGCACCACGGAAGTGCAGAAGGGCATCATCGCCCGCCTGGTGCTGGGCCTGTAGGCCGCCGCCCTTCGTCCAAGGAGCACGACGCATGGATTTCCTCTATACCGAAGAACAGCGCATGCTGGCCGACAGCCTGCGCCGCCTGGTGGACCAGGCATGGACCCGGCCGCAACGCCGTGCCCGCGAAACGGCGGGCCGGCTCGATGCTCGCGCCTGGGCCGCGCTGGCCGACGTGGGGGTGCTGGGCCTGACCATCGCGCAGGACGCGGGCGGGTTTGGCGAGGTGCCCGCCAGCCTGCTGCCCGTGCACGTGGCACTGGGCCGCGGCCTGGTGGCCGAGCCGGTGATTCCCAGCGCGGTGATGGGCGCCGCCCTGATCGAGGCCTGCGGCGGCCCGGCGCGCCAGCGTTGGCTGCCCGGCATTGCGTCGGGCGAACGTGTGGTCAGCGTGGCCTGGCAGGAACCGGGGCGGCGCTACGACGCAACGCCCGATGCCTGCCGCGCGGTACGCGGCGAAGCGGGCTGGCGGCTGGAAGGCGCCAAACATCTGGTGTGGCACGGCGCGGCGGCACAGGCCTGGTGGGTCAGTGCGCGCGACGAGAACGGCGCCACCGTATTGCTGGCGGCGCCGGCGGACGCTGCGGGCGTGCGCGTCACCGACACGCCAACGCTGGACGGCGCACGCTGCGCGCGACTGGATTTCACGGCAGTCACCTTGCCGCCAGACGCGCTGCTGGCGCAAGGCGCAGCGGCCGACGCGGCGTTGGCCGAGGCGCTGCACTGGGGCACGGCCGCGCTGTGCGCGCACGCGGCCGGCGCTATGGAGCGTCTATTGGAAATCACTGTGGACTACCTGAAGACGCGGCAGCAGTTCGGCCAGCCGCTGGCGTCGTTCCAGGCCCTGCAGCATCGCCTGGCCGAAATGCTGGTGGCCAAGGAATTGGCGTTGTCCATGGCCTATGTGGCCGTGGCGGCGCTGACCGAGCCGGACGCCACCCAGCGCCGCCGCATGCTGGCATCGGCCAAGCTGGAGGTCGCGCGCGCCGGCCGGCAGGTGGCGCAGATGGCGGTGCAGCTGCATGGCGGCATGGGCATGACGGACGAGCTGGAGGTAGGCGATTACTTCAAACGCCTGACCGTGGTGGACCTGCTGCTGGGCGACAGCGCCGAGCAACTGGCTGTGCTGGAGGAATTGGCATGAGCCCCACGCCATCGGAAGCCGTGAACATCAGCCCCGCCAACATCGATGCCAACGCGCCTCGCCCCGGCTACACCCAGATCCGCTTCACGCTGAGCCAGGGCGTGGGGGGCATTACGCTGGACCGCCCCGAACGGCTGAACAGCTTCACCGCGGTCATGCATGCCGAACTGGCGCGGGCGCTGGACGAGCTGGAAGCGCATACGGGCCTGCGCGGCGTGGTCATCACCGGGGCCGGCCGCGGCTTTTGCGCCGGGCAGGACCTGGGCGAGCGCAAGCCGCCCGCAGACGGCAGCCGGCGCGACCTGAGCGAGATCCTGGCCAAGTCGTATCGCCCGCTGATCATGCGCTTGCGCGCGTTGCCGGTGCCGGTCGTGTGCGTGATGAACGGCGTGGCCGCCGGCGCGGGCGCCAGCCTGGTGCTGGCCTGCGACGTGGTGTTCGCGGTGGAATCGGCTCGCTTCATCCAGGCATTCAGCAAGATCGGGCTATTGCCCGACGCCGGCGGCACGTGGTTCCTGCCGCGCCTGGTGGGCTCGGCGCGGGCGATGGGCGCGGCCTTGTTCGGCGAAGCGGTCAGCGCGCGGCAGGCCGAAGCGTGGGGCCTGATCTGGCGGGTGGTGCCGGACGAGGCGCTGGCCGAGACGCTGGCCGAGGTGACCGCCACGCTCGCGGCGGGGCCGACGCGGGCCTACGGCGCCACCAAGGCGGCGCTGCATGCCTCCAGCGGCCATACCCTGGCCGAGCAGTTCGACCTGGAATGCCGGCTGCAGCGCGAGCTGGGCTACACCGACGACTACCTGGAAGGCATGCAGGCGTTCGCGCAGAAACGCGCGCCGGCTTTCAAGGGGCGTTGAGGCGGATATCGCAGGATGGGGCGACGTGAGGGGGGGCGGGATCAGAGCCAGTCCCAGCCCCAGCCCTGGATCAGGTCGCGGAGGCGGCCTCGCCCGGCTGCCGGATCTGCTCGATCAACTCGCGCGCACAGCCAGGCAGGGCGTCGATGTCGCGCACCAGCAGCTTGCGTTCACGCACCACCCAGGGCTCGTCCAGCTCCACCACCCGCAGCTTCATTTCCGCGCCGTAGCGGCGCGCCGCCGAGTCGGGAATGACGCCCACCCCGACGCCCGCCTGCACCATGCGGCAGATGGAATCGAAGCTGTACAGCTGGATGCGCTGGGGCAGGCGCTGGCCGATGCGTTCAAGCTGGTCGCGCAGAAACGCCACCAGCGTCGATCCCTCGTGCATCGTGATGAACGGGTAGCGCACCGCGTCGACCAGCTTGACCTTGTCCTGGTCCTGCAGCGGATGGCCATTGGGCACCACCAGCACCAGGCGATCGGTGCTGAAATGAATCGTCTGCAGTTCGGGGGCGTCGACCGGGCCGGCCACGATGCCCAGGTCGGTGGTGCCGTCCAGCACGCCGCGCACGATGTCGCGCGTCAGGCGTTCCTGCAGGTCCACCGTCACGCCCGGGTGGCCCGACAGGAAATGCGCCAGGATGTCGGGCATGAACTCCGTGACGGCGGTGGTGTTGGCGAAGATGCGGATGTGGCCCGCGTCGCCGTCGGCCTGTTCCTGGAAGTCGTGCTTCAGGTGGTCGACCTGGCGCATGATGACCCGGGCGTGCTGCAGCAGCCGCTGCCCGGCGGGGGTGATTTCCACGCCGCGGCTGTCGCGGTACAACAGGCGGGTATTGAGCTGGTTCTCCAGCGCCTTGATGCGCACGCTGACCGCGGCCAGCGACAGGTGCGCCCGCTTGGCGGCCTGCGTCAGGCTGGGCGATTCGGCGATATGGATGAACAGGCGTAGGTCGGCAAGATCGAAGTGCATGGCGCCTATATTACGGCGGCGGGCACGTGGCGCACGATTCATGCGCCGCAAACCCCGCCTTGAGGAAAAACGAATTCACAGCCTGCGCGGCTTGCGGGATGCTACCCGTCAACCCCTATGACAAGGATATCGGCATGACATCGACAGACCCGGCCGCCTGGATCGGCAGCGGCGAGCGCCAGGCGGACGCGCTGGACCCCGGCCACGCCGCCCGCATCGCCGCCACGCTGGGCGGCCCGGCGCCCGCGCAAGGCGACCCCTTGCCGCCCCTGTGGCAGTGGGCGTTCTTCATCAGCACGGTCGGCCTGGATGGCTTGGGGACGGATGGCCATCCCGCGCGCGGCGGCTTCCTGCCCCCGGCGCACGACCGCAATCGCATGTGGGCCGGCGGCCGGGTGCAGTTCCTGCAACCGCTGCGGGTCGGCGTGCCGGCCGAGCGCATCTCGACCGTGGCGGAGGTCAAGGAAAAGGCCGGCCGCAGCGGCGCGCTGCTGTTCGTCACCGTGCGCCACGAATACCGCCAGGCAGGCGAACTGGCCATCCTGGAAGAACAGGACATCGTCTACCGCCAGCCCACGCCGCCCAAGCTGGCCGGCACCGAGTCCGCGCCCCAGGCGCAATGGCGCGACCCGGTCGAGCCGTCGGCGGTGCTGCTGTTTCGCTATTCCGCCGTCACGTTCAACGGCCACCGCATCCATTACGACCACCCCTACGTCACGGGCACCGAGGGCTACCCCGGCCTGGTGGTGCACGGGCCGCTGATCGCCACCGAGATGGTCGCCGCGTTCCAGCGCGCCCACCCCAAGGCGCGGCCCACGCACCTGACCTACCGCGGCCTGCGGCCGCTGATCTCGCCTGCGCCGTTTCACGTGGCCGGCCGCATCGAGCAAGCCGGCGTGGCCCAGTTGTGGGCCGAGCAGGACGGCACGCTGGCCCACCAAGCCGAACTGAGGTTCACCGAATGAGCAACCCGGGCCCCCGTCCGCTGGACGGCATTACCGTCGTCAGCCTCGAACACGCCATTGCCGCGCCGTTCTGCACCCGCCAGCTGGCCGACATGGGCGCGCGCGTCATCAAGATCGAACGTCCCGGCGCCGGCGACTTCGCCCGCGGCTACGACGAGCGCGTGCGCGGCCTGTCGTCGCACTTCGTCTGGACCAACCGGTCCAAGGAAAGCCTGACGCTCGACCTCAAGCGCGACGAGGCCGGCGACATCATGGACCGCCTGCTGCAACAGGCCGACGTGCTGGTGCAGAACCTGGCGCCCGGGGCCGCGGCCCGCCTGGGCCTGTCGTTCGAGGCGCTGCACGCGAAGCATCCGCGCCTGATCGTCTGCGATATTTCCGGCTACGGCGAAGGCGGCCCCTACCAGGACAAAAAGGCCTACGACCTGCTGATCCAGAGCGAAAGCGGCTTTCTGTCGGTGACGGGCACGGCCGACGATCCGGTCAAGGCGGGCTGTTCCATCGCCGATATTTCCGCGGGCATGTACGCCTATTCGGCCATCCTGAACGCGTTGCTGCTGCGCCAGAAAACGGGCCTGGGCAGCCGGCTCGATGTTTCCATGCTCGAAAGCATGGTCGAGTGGATGGGCTTTCCGATGTACTACGCGTTCGAAGGCGCGGCGCCGCCCGTGCGCGCCGGTGCGGCCCATGCGTCCATCTACCCCTACGGCCCGTTCCCTACCGGCGACGGCAACACCATCATGCTGGGCCTGCAGAACGAACGCGAATGGCGCGTGTTCTGCGCCCAGGTGCTGCGCCAGGCCGAGCTGGCCGAAGACCCGCGCTTTGCCTCCAATTCGCTGCGCACCGCCAACCGTGATGCCCTGCGGGCGCTGATCGTGGCGGCCTTTGCCGGCCTGTCGGTGCAGCAGGTCACCGACCGCCTCGAAGACGCCCAGATCGCCAATGCGCGCGTCAACGACATGGCCGGCGTGTGGGCACACCCGCAGTTGCAGGCGCGGGCGCGCTGGCGCCAGGTCGACAGCCCGGCCGGCGTGCTGCCGGCGCTGCTGCCGCCGGCCAGCAGCAATGCCTTTGCGCCGCGCATGGCCGCGGTGCCTGCCGTGGGCCAAAACACGGATGCGGTGCTAGCATCTCTGGGATACGCGCCGGATCAGGTGGCGCAATTCCATGCCTCGGAGGTCGTGTGATGCATCCCGTCGTTCGTACCGCGCTGTTCGTGCCGGCCTCGCGCCCCGAGCGTATTCCCAAGGCCCTGGCCGCGGGCGCCGACGCCGTGATCGTCGATCTCGAAGATGCGGTCGAGCACCTGGCCAAGGCCTCGGCCCGCGAAGCGCTGTGCGACTTCCTGGGCACCCACCCGCAGGCCCGGGTGTGGGTACGCATCAACGACGCGTCCACTTCGTGGCACGACGACGACCTCAAGGCCTGCCGTGGCCGGCCGGCCGTGGCGGGCCTGCTGCTGCCCAAGGCCGAAAGCCTGGCCCAGGTGCGCCACGTGGCGCAGACCGGGCTGCCCGTCATCCCCATTCTTGAAACCGCGCGCGGCGTGCTCAACGCGGCCGAGGTGGCCGGCACCCCGGGCGTGGCCCGCCTGGCCTTTGGCAGCCTCGACTACGCCCTGGACCTGGGCGTGGCGCCCGATACCGACGGCGCGCAGGCGATGCTGGACCATGCCCGCGTGCAGGTGCTGCTGCATACGCGCGCGGCCGGGCTGGCGCCGGCGCTGGACGGCGTGTTCGCCGGGGTCGAAGACCAGGCCGGGCTGTCGCGCGCCGCGGCGCGTGCGCAGCAGATGGGCTTTGGCGGCATGCTGTGCATCCATCCGGCGCAGGTCGCCGTCATCCATGCGGCCTTTGCGCCCGACCCGGCCGAACTGGCCTGGGCCCGCCGCGTCGTCGATGCCCACCGCGACAAGTCGGTCGGCACCTTCATGCTGGACGGCGCGATGGTGGATGCGCCCGTCATCGCCCGCGCGCGCCGCGTGCTGGCGCAGGCCGGGGAAACGGTCGGCAGTTGAGGAACGCATGAGCGAAGCGCTTTTCATCGGGCATACCTATATCGACGTCACCGTGCTGGCCGACGAATGGCCTACTGGCGACGAAAAAAGCGTGGCACGCGATTACGCCGTGTCGTTCGGCGGTAATGCTGTCACCGCGGCGTTCGCCTGCGGCAAGCTGGGCACGTCCCCCGACCTGGTGTGCTCGCTGGCGCCCGACTGGCTGGGCCACATGTACACCGACATGGCCGCCGCGCATGGCGTCACGCTGCATGGCCGCCAGGTGCGCCGCTCGTCGCTGTCGTTCATCATGCCCAACCACGGCAAGCGCGCCATCGTGCGGGCGCGCGATACCGACTACCTGAATGACTTTCCGCGCCTGGACGTGTCCGGCTACCGCGCGCTGCACCTGGATGGCCACCAGCCCGACGCCGCGCTGCATTACGCGCGGGCCTGCCGCCAGGCCGGCATCCTGACGTCGCTGGACGGCGGCGGGGTGCGCGAGAACACCGATGAATTGCTGCGCCATATCGACGTGGCCGTGTGCGCCGAGCGCATGTGCGAACAACTGGGCCTGTCGCCGCAAGGCCTGTTGGACCTGCTGCGCCAGCGCGGCTGCCGCATCGGCGCGGTCACGATGGGCGAGCGCGGCATGCTCTGGTACGACGAAACCGGGGCGGTCGACACGCTGCCCTCGCTGGACGTGCCCGCCGCGCGCATCGTCGATACCTCGGGCGCGGGCGACGTGTTCCACGGCGCCTATGTGTGGTCGTACCTGAACCGCCCCGAGCTGCCCTGGAAAGAACACTTCACCTTCGCGCGCGCTGCGTCGGCGCACAAGATCCAGCACCTGGGCAACGAGGCGGGCCTGCCCACGGTGAGCGACGTCGAACGCGCCATGCTGGCCTTCACGCCCAAGGCATAGCGGTCTGCATCCGGTTCATGCAACACCGGGCAGGGCGGGGGGCACCAATCAGGGAAAAAAGCGCGGCCGGAACCGGCCGCGCCACATTCAGCCGATGCGTTCGATCGGCTGGTCGGTGATCTCGTCCAGCCAGGCATCCAGGCTGCGGCCGGCCAGCGTCAGCGTGGGTGCCAGGTCGCGCAGCGGCCGCAGCACGAAGGCGCGCTGTGGCATGCGGGGGTGGGGCAGCACCAGGCGCGCGTGCGCCATCGCCGCGTCGCCATGCAGCAGCAGATCCAGGTCCAGCGTGCGAGGGGCGTTCTTGTAGGGGCGTTCGCGGCCGTGGCGCAGTTCCAGCGCTTGCAGCAGGTCCAGCAGGGCCAGCGGCGCCAGGGTGGTGTCCAGCGCCGCGACGGCGTTGACGAAATCCGGCCCGGCGGCATCCACCGGCGCGCTGCGGTAGAACGGCGACGCCGTGACAGCGTCGATGCCATCCGCGCCGGCCAGTTCGGCCAGCACGGTGCGCAACGTCGCTGCGCTGTCGCCCAGGTTGGCGCCCAGGCCGATGTAGGCGCGCACGGGGGCGGCCATGATCTTACTCGGCGGGGCCGGCGCCACCGCTGGCGGAGCGCGAGCTGGGACGGCGGCGCGGGCGGCGCTTGCGCGCCGACGGCGCGGGCGCCTCGGCGGGGTCGCGCGGCTGGCGGCCCAGGTCTTCGATCATGTCGGCGCGGGTGGCGTCGTCGGCGTTGGCCAGGTCCATCCACCACTGCGCCAGCACGCTGTCGAACTCGCCGGCCGCGGCGCGCAGCTGCAGGAAGTCGCAGGCGGCGCGGAAGCGCGGCTGTTCGATCATGCGGAAGATCGTCTTGCCCATGCGGCGCTCGAAGCGCGGCTGCATGAACCAGATTTCCCGCATGTCGGACGAGAAGCGGCGCTGGATGGCCAGCTTTTCGGTCTGCTCGTCGAGCACCGAATCGGCCGCCTGCGACAGCGCGGGAATGGTGTGCTCGCCTTGGGCGCGCAGTTGCTTCCAGCGCACGTCCACCTGCTGCCAGAGCAGCGCGGCGAACAGGAAGCTGGGGCTGATGGTCTTGCCGGCACGCACGCGGGCGTCGGTGCGTTCCAGGGCCAGTTCGACGAAGTTCTCGCCGCCCGGCTGTTCCAGCACCACGTCCAGCAGCGGCAACAGGCCGTTGTGCAGGCCGTCGGCGCGCAGCTGGCGCAGGCAGTCCATGGCATGGCCGCAGGTCAGCAGCTTGAGCATTTCGTCGAACAGGCGCGAGGCCGGCACGTTTTCGATCAGGTTGGCCATCGTGCGGATGGGCTGGCGCGTGGCCGGATCGATGGTGCCGTTGAGCTTGGCCGCGAAACGTACCGCGCGCAGCATGCGCACCGGGTCTTCGCGGTAGCGCTTGGCGGGGTCGCCGATGATGCGGACCTGGCGCTTCTTCAGGTCGGCCACGCCATTGTGGAAGTCGATGACTTCCTCGTTGTGTGGGTCGTAGTAGAGCGCGTTCATGGTGAAGTCGCGGCGGGCCGCGTCTTCTTCGTGCGAACCGAACACGTTGTCGCGCAGGATGCGGCCGTGTTCGTCGGTTTCCTGGTCTTCGGAGGCCGGGGCGCGGAAGGTCGAGGTTTCGATGATTTCCTGGCCGAACACCACGTGCACCAGCTGGAAGCGGCGGCCGATGATGCGGGCGCGGCGAAACAGCGGGCGGATCTGCTCGGGCGTGGCGTTGGTGGCCACGTCGAAGTCCTTGGGTTCCAGGCCGACGATCAGGTCGCGCACGGCGCCACCGACGATATAGGCTTCATAGCCATGCTGGCGCAATACCTCGCACACCTTGATGGCGTGGCGCGACACGTTGCGCCGGTCGATGCCGTGCTTGTCGCGTCCGATGCGCAAAGGCCCCCGGGCTGCCGGCGCGAACAGTCGGCCGACGAATTTTTTTATGGTTTCGGTGATCATTTAGGACTTGGCATCTATGACGTGGTCGAACAGGTCGATCACTTGCCAGCCGCGGTCCTGGGCGATCTTGCGCAGGGTCGGGCTGGGGTTGGCGGCGATCGGACGGGTCACCTTTTCGAGCAGCGGGACATCATTGACCGAATCGCTATAGAAAAACGATTCGGAAAAATCTGCAAGTCCTAATCCCATGGCGCCCAGCCAATCGTTCACGCGCACCACCTTGCCTTCCTTGAAGCTGGGCGTGCCCAGGATGCGGCCGGTGTAGCGGCCGCGCTGGACTTCGGCGTCGGTGGCGACCAGGTGGGGCACGCCGAAGGCGCGGGCGATGGGGGCGGTGACAAAGCTGTTGGTGGCCGTGACCACCGCGCACAGGTCGCCGGCTTCCAGGTGCGATTCGACCAGCTCGCGCGCGGCGGGCGTGATCGACGGCCGGATGACCTCGGCCATGAATTCCTCGTGCCAGGCGGCCAGCTCGAACGGCGCGTGCGCGGCCAGGAGGCCGAGCATGAATTCGGCGGCCTGCTCGGCGGTGAGTTCGCCGCGGTTGTAGCGGTCCATCAGGTCGTCATTGCGGCGGCGGGCCTGGTCGGGGTCGCCCGCGCGGCCGGTGCGCGCCAGATAGTCGGCCCATTGGTAGTCGCTGTCCAGCGGCAACAGGGTGTGATCCAGGTCGAACAGGGCGAGACGTCGGGAGGTCATGGGCGTTGTGAATCAGGGTCTGCGAGCATGGCGCGCAACAGGGGCAGGGTGATGGGACGGCCGGTGGCCAGGGAATAGCGATCCAGCGCGTCCAGCAAGGCGGCCAGCTTGCGGATGTCGCGCTCGTGGTGCGTGAGCATCCAATTGATGATTTCAGGCGCCAGGTGCAGGCCGCGTTCGGCCGCCTGGGCGGCCAGCGCGGCCAGCTTGTCGGCGTCGGAAAGGGGATCCAGCCGGAACACCAGGTCCCAGCCCAGCCGGGTGCGCAGGTCTTCTCGCAGCGGCATCGACAGCGGCGCGCGGTCGCCCGCCACGGCCAGCGCAAAGGCGCGGCCGGTGGCGGCGGATTCGCGCCAGCGGTTGTACAGGGCAAACAGCCCCGCCTGGCGGTGCTCGTCCATGCGGTGCACGTCGTCCACGGCCACGAACTTGGGCATGGGCGACTTGGAGTCGGCTTCGGCCAGCACCCGCAGGATGTTGGCGCTGTTGGCGGCTTCGATGTAGACGGCGTCCGGGCGCGCGGTCAGGGCGCGCAGCAGGTGGCTGCGGCCGCAGCCGGCGGAACCCCAGATATACAGCGCGCGGCCCGGGGCGAGCGTGCGCACGGCCGCCAGCGCCTCTCCGTTGGGACCGGCGATGAAATTGTTCAGCGATGGCGCTGGCGCGGGAAGAACGTCAAGCAGCAGCTGGCGGTTCATGAGAGGTTATCGATCAGGCGGGTGACGCGGGGCGTTGGCTCTTGCCCAAGGCCGAAGGCGGCATTGCCCGCCAGAAACTGGCAAAATCGCTATCGGCCAACCCTACACTTTAAACCACCCGGGGGGGCGGTGTCGCGTCCAAGCCCTTTGCCTGGCTTGGGTTTGCGCGAAAATGCCGACCCGCCGGCCCGCCCGCCCCGGGCGGCTTTCGGCGCCCGTCAGCCTGGACCGGGCCGCAACATCGTAAAATGCAGGGCGTTCCACCCAAATTCCCAGCAATTGTTACATACCCCACGGCATTTCTCATGACGAATCAACCCAAAGCTCCCTTGACCTACCGCGATGCCGGTGTCGACATCGACGCGGGCGACGCCCTGGTCGACCGTATCAAACCGCTCGCGGCGCGCACCATGCGCCCCGGGGTGCTGGCCGGTATCGGCGGCTTTGGCGGCCTGTTCGAAGTGCCCAAGCATTTTAAGGAGCCGGTGCTGGTGTCGGGCACCGACGGCGTGGGCACCAAGCTGCGCCTGGCGTTCGACTGGAACCGCCACGACACGGTCGGCATCGACCTGGTGGCCATGAGCGTCAACGACATCCTGGTGCAGGGCGCAGAGCCCCTGTTCTTCCTGGACTACTTCGGTTGCGGCAAGCTTTCGGTGGACACGGCGGCGTCGGTGGTGGGCGGCATCGCCAAGGGCTGCGAGCTGTCGGGTTGCGCCCTGATCGGCGGCGAAACCGCTGAAATGCCGGGCATGTACCCGGATGGCGAATACGATCTGGCCGGCTTCGCCGTGGGCGCGGTCGAAAAGTCGGCCATCATCGACGGCAAGTCGATCAAGACCGGCGACGTGGTGCTGGGCCTGGCGTCCAGCGGCGCACACTCCAACGGCTACTCGCTCCTGCGCAAGATCCTGGAACGCGCCGGCGCCAAGCCCGACGACGACTTCCACGGCCAGAAGCTGGTCGACGTGGTCATGGCCCCGACCCGCATCTACGTCAAGCAGGTGCTGGCCGCGCTGGCCAAGCACGGTACCGCCATCAAGGGCCTGGCCCACATCACCGGCGGCGGCCTGCTGGACAACGTGCCGCGCATCCTGCAACCCGGTCTGGCGGCCAGGCTGCAGCGCGACAGCTGGGAAATGCCCAAGCTGTTCCAGTGGCTGCAAGCCCAGGGCGGCGTCGAAGACACCGAGATGTATCGCGTCTTCAACTGCGGCATCGGCATGGTGCTGGTGGTGGACCCGGCCCAGGCCGACGCCATCGCCGCCACGCTGCGCGAGCAGGGCGAAACGGTCAGCACGCTGGGCGAAATCGTCGAGCAGACCGACGGCATGCCCCAGACCGTGGTGGTCTGAGCCGGCTGGCTCTCGTAAAAAACCCGCCCTGGTGGCGGGTTTTTTATTTCAGGCTGACGCTTGCACCGCACGTCACTGGGCTGCGCCTCGGGCAGATACATCCACGATCGTGCGCATGATCTTCACGAGATTGTCTTGCCCAGGTTGGACACTCCCGTTCTGCGCACAGACTTGTGCGCCTTCGAGAAGAAAATTGATCTGCGCGGCGGCCAGTTTCGGATCCGGAATCTTGGCCTTTCGACACATCTGATAAACGCGCTCTGCCTGCGTCGCTTTGTGGGCTTCAATCTGTTGGCGTAGCGGATTCTCTCTGTCTGCTATCTCGGCGATTGTGTTCACGAAGGGGCAGCCCCGGTGCGATATGGCCTCCAACCCCTGCGAAACAAACTCGGCCAGCGCCAATAGCTGCGCACGCGGGTCATCGCGATGCACCCGCTCGATCTCATCGAGCGCATGCCGATAACGATCGATGGTCGCCGTCAGCCAATCCCCGATGAGGGCATCGCGCGAATCGAAATGTCTGTAGACGCCCATTTTGGTCGTCTTCGCTTCAACGGCGATCGCGTCCATCGTCACGTGCTGGATGCCGCACTCGTCAAATAGTTTGTAGGCGGCTGCGGTAATGCGCTCTCTGAGCGTAGGCATCTCATCTCTTCCGAACAATCGATCGCGACAATGATACTTCATGGTATTGTTGATACCGATTAGTATCATTTTATCAATATCGGGTCCGGAAACGAGGAAGCCAGCATGAATCTGAACGAGTACACCTCACACGACGCCTTGGGGCTTGCGGCGCTCATCGCAAAGGGGGATGTCGCAGCACATGAAGTGACGGCTGCGGCGTTGGCGGCCTGCCAGCAGGTCAATCCGCACATCAATGCCGTGGTGGAGCCCTGGCCGGACGAGGTCGTGATGCCGCGCCATGCGCAGGCGGAAAACGCTGCCTTTTCAGGGGTGCCGTTTTTGATCAAGGATCTGGGCGCAACACGCGCCGGACGCGCGAGTGAGCTTGGCAGCCGCATTGCCGCCGGTCTGGTTGCCCCGGCGGATTCAACGCTGATGACACGGTTTCGCCAAAGTGGATTGATACCGATGGGACGAACGACAACGCCAGAATTTGCCATCAGCACGACCACTGAGAGCATCGCCACCGGCCCGACGCGAAATCCCTGGGACGTCCGCCGTAGCGTTGGGGGATCAAGTGGCGGCTCCGCGGCGGCGGTCGCGGCGGGCATCGTTCCTTTCGCCCACGCAACCGACGGCGGTGGCAGTATCCGCGTGCCAGCGGCGGCCAATGGACTATTCGGTATGAAGCCGACCCGAGGCAGGGTGTCCAATGGCCCGTTCGTTGATGAGATCTGGAGCGGGCTGGCGGTGCAGTTCGGTCTCAGCCGCACCGTCAGAGACAGCGCCGCGCTGCTGGACGCGGTGCATGGCGGCGGTACGGGCGAGCCCTATTACATTCCATCTCCCACGAACACCTTCCTGTCGGCGCTGGACGCCGACCCGCAACCGCTCAGAATCGGATTGATGCTTCATCCGCTGAACGGCACACGGACGTCGCCGGCAGTGGCGGATCAGATTTGCCAGATTGCAAAGCTCTGCGAAAGCCTTGGTCATGACGTCGTGGACGTTCAACTCGACCCTGGCGTTTCGTGGGAAGCGTTTGTTCATGCCAACGCGCAGTTCTTCGGGGTGAATACCGCTGCCTGGATCAATCTGGTGGCACGACTGACGGGGCGCAAACCTGATCGCGATGTGCTCGAACCGGCAACCGCAGCCGTTTATGCGCTCGGACAGGAGATAACAGGCCTCGACCTGCTTGGGGCGCTCGATATACGCAACACCGTGACACGCGCCCTTGGCGCCTATTTCGAGCATTACGACGTGCTCCTGACGCCAACCCTGCCCCACCTGCCCCCACTGATTGGCGAGTACAACACCGGACAGGAGCATCTGGATGGCCTGGCGTGGGTCGAGCGGGTATTCGGTTACTCCCCCTTCACTGCGGTGGCGAACGTCGCCGGCATCCCTGCGATGTCGATGCCCTTGTCTGTCGATCCGTCCACTGGCATGCCAGTGGGATCACACTTTGTCGCAGGATTCGGTCAAGAGGCCCTGCTTTTCGGTCTCGCAGGCCAGTTGGAAGATGCCTTGCCCTGGATAGGACGGCAACCATCGGTCTGGGCAGGTAAAGGTCTTGAGCGGCCTTCAGTCAACCCAGCCGCCGACCTGAAACACGGTCCTTCAACGCGCTGACCTACTGTCCCTCGACGGTTCAGCCGCCGCCCTGAGGGGCGGTCGCCAATGCCACGGCCACCGCGTCGATGGTCTGCGCCACCGCGTCGGCCGCCAGGCAGTCGACGATCACGCGGTCGGGCTGGGCCCGCAGCCAGGTGATCTGGCGCTTGGCCAGCTGGCGGGTGGCGGCGATGCCTTGTTCGCGGGCTTCGTCCAGGCGGATCTCGCCGTCCAGGTGGGCCCACATCTGGCGATAGCCCACGCAGCGCACCGACGGCAGGCCCGGGTGCAGGTCGGGGCGCGCATGCAGACCGCGCACCTCGTCCAGCAGGCCGTTGGCCAACATCGCGTCAAAGCGCTGTTCGATGCGCGCGTGCAGCGCGGCGCGGTCCGAGGGCTCCAGGCTGATGGTCAGGTAGCGGTCGGCGTCGTCATCGGGCGGGCGCTGGCCGCGGCTGAGCAGCGCGGACATGGGCTGGCCGGACAACTGGCAGATTTCCAGCGCGCGCTGGATGCGCTGGCTGTCGTTGGGCGCCAGGCGCGCCGCCGTGACGGGATCCAGCACCGCCAGCTCGGCATGCAGCGCCGGCCAGCCCAGGCGGGCGGCGCGGGCTTCCAGTTCGGCGCGCAGCGCGGGGTCCGCCTGGGGCAGGTCGTCCAGGCCGTCGCGCAGCGCCTTGTAGTACATCATGGTGCCGCCGGCCAGCAGCGGAATGCGGCCGCGGGCGCGGATCTCGCCGATCAGGCGGCGCGCATCGGCGCGGAACTCGGCGGCCGAGTACGACTGCGTCGGGTCGCGGATATCCAGCAGGTGCTGCGGCACTTGCGCCTGTTCGGCCGGCGACGGCTTGGCGGTGCCGATGTCCATGCCGCGGTAGATGGTGGCCGAATCGACGTTGATGATTTCCAGCGGCCAGCGGTCGGCCAGCGCCAGGGTGGAGGCGCTCTTGCCAGCCGCGGTGGGGCCGGCCAGGCAGATGACGACGGGGGCGGGGGACGGCACGGGCAAGATCTATTGCCCGCGCAGGAAGAGCTTGTCCAGGTCCGACACGGACCACTGCACCCAGGTCGGGCGGCCGTGGTTGCACTGGTCGGCGCGCTCTGTGGCTTCCATCTGGCGCAACAGGCCGTTCATTTCTTCCAGGGTCAGCTTGCGGTTGGCGCGCACCGAGCCATGGCAGGCCATGGTCGACAGCAGCTCGTTGCGCTGTTCGGTCAACAGGCGCGACACGCCCACGCCGGCCAAGTCGCGCAGCACGGCGCGGGCCAGCGTTTCGATGTCGCCGCGCGCCAGGATGGCGGGCACCGAGCGCACTGCGATCGACGTGGGACCTGACGGCCGCATCTGGAAGCCCAGGTCTTCCAGCTGTTCCTCGAATTCTTCGACCACCGCCACGTCCTTTTCCTGGGCGTGGAACACCACCGGCACCAGCAGGTCCTGGCGCGGCAGGCTGCGGGCGTCCAGCGCCTGCTTGAGCTGCTCGTAGACCACCCGTTCGTGTGCGGCGTGCATGTCCACCAGCACCATGCCGCGGCGGTTCTGCGCCAGGATGTAGATGCCATGCAGTTGGCCCAGCGCCATGCCAAGCGGGTGTTCCTCGCCGGCAGGCAGGGCGGCCCCGGGGGCGGGCGCCGCCGTGGCCGCGTCGCGCAGTGGTTCGGTACGTGGGGCGGTGTCGTCGTTCAGGGGGCGGTACAGCGACTGCCAGTCGGCCACCGGGATGCCGGCGGGTTCCGCATGCAGGCGGAAGGGCACCTGGGTGTGCGGCCGCGGGGCGGTGGGCGAGGGCCGCAGGCCGTACGGGGCGGCACTGCCGGCGCCGGTGTAGCCGGGGCGGGGCGAGGCATCACCGGGCGCGCTGCCGGTCTGTGTGGACAGCGGCGTGCTGCCAGCCTGGGTGGACGGCGACGCACCTGGCGGGCCGCCCACGGGCGCCGCGGCGCCGGGCGGTGTGCCCGACGGCGCCACGGTCTCGAATTCCTCATCGCGCCCGGCGCCGGCCGGGGCGACGGCGGACGAGCCACCCGTCTGCGCCAGCGTCTGGCTGACCGCGTGCGTCACGAACCGGTGCACCGCGCCGCTGTCGCGAAAGCGCACCTCGTGCTTGGCCGGGTGCACGTTCACGTCCACCGCCGCGGGGTCAATGTCCAGGAACAGCACGTAGGCCGGCTGGCGGTCGCCGTGCAGCACGTCCGCGTAGGCGGCGCGCAGCGCATGGCTGACCGTGCGGTCGCGCACGTAGCGGCCGTTGACGTACAGGTATTGGCGGTCGGCGCGGGCGCGGGCCGCGGTGGGGCGGGTGATCATGCCGGCCAGGCTGACCGTGCCCACGCTGTGCGACAGCAGCAGGCCGTGTTCGGCGAATTCCGCGCCCAGCACGTCGCGAATGCGTTGCGGCGGCTCGGCCGGCAGCCACTGGCGTTGCGCGCGGTCGTGGTGGAACAGGCGGAAGGCGATCTGCGGATGCGCCATGGCGATGCGCTCCATGGCATCGACGCAATGGCCGAATTCCGTGGCTTCCGAGCGCAGGAACTTGCGCCGCGCCGGCACCGCGTCGAACAGCTGGCGCACGTCCACGGTCGTGCCCGGCGGGCCCGAGGCGGGGCTGACCTGCATGCTGCCGGCATCGATCTGCCAGGCATGTTCGCCGTCGCGGGTGCGCGAAATGATGGACACCTGGGCCACCGACGCGATCGACGCCAGCGCTTCACCACGAAACCCCATGGACGCCACCGATTCCAGCTCGTTCAGGTTGCGGATCTTGCTGGTGGCGTGGCGCGCCAGGGCTAGCGGCAATTCTTCGGGCGGAATGCCGCCGCCGTCGTCGGTGACGGCAATCCGGCGGATGCCGCCGCCTTCCAGGCGCACCTCGATCGCGCGTCCGCCCGCGTCGATGGCGTTCTCAAGGATTTCCTTGAGTACCGAAGCGGGTCTCTCGATCACCTCGCCCGCGGCGATCTGGCTGATCAGCAGGTCGGGCAGTGCAAGAATGGAGCGGCGTTCTGTCATGGGGTGTCCCGGTGTAGCTACAGGGATGATTTTAGCCTCTTGATTTTGCCCGTTGATCTTGCAGGTTGATCCGGTGGGCTATATTTCCTGGCTGATCCCCAACCGCTTTCAGGGCCGTATCGATGCTAGATTTTTTCCAAATGGTGCTCCACATCGACCAGACGCTGGGCGTCTGGGTCCAGCAATACGGCGTGTGGGTCTATCTGGTGCTGTTTCTCATCGTGTTCGCCGAGACCGGGCTGGTGGTGCTGCCGTTCCTGCCGGGCGATTCGTTGCTGTTCATTGCCGGCGCCTTCGGCGCCACGGGCAGCCTCGACCCGATCCTGCTGTCGGTGCTGCTGATCGTCGCCGCCGTCACCGGCAATACGCTGAACTACGCCATCGGCCGCTACATCGGCCCGCGCGTGTTTTCGATGAACCTGCGCTTCCTGGACCGCGGCGCGCTGATGCGCACCCACGCCTTCTACGAAAAGCATGGCGGCAAGACTATCGTCATGTCGCGCTTCATTCCGGTTGTGCGCACGTTCGCGCCGTTCGTGGCGGGCGTGGCCGACATGCCGCTGTCGCGCTTCCAGCTGTTCAATATCCTGGGCGCGCTGCTGTGGGTCATCAGCCTGGTGGCCGCGGGCTACTTCTTCGGCAACATCCCGCTGGTCAAGGAACACCTGAACACCATCGTGCTGCTCGGCCTGGCCGCGGCCATCGTGCCGGTGGTGGGGGCGGCGCTGTTCAAGCTGCTGCGTGCGCGCCGGCAGCAGTAAGGCGGCCTGGCGCAGAGGGCTTGAAGTCCTGCTTGTCCGTGCGACGGCTAAGCCGTACTTCGTACGAAGACGAAGAGCAAACTGTAGTCACCTTTGTCCGCAGCACGCAACGCGGTCAAGTAATCAGACCGGGCGTTATCTGCTTTAACCAATGTCCCGCCGCCACCCCACGAAAACGGCTGCTGTTTCATGCTGCGCAAGAGCGCATCAGCCATCATTCGTGAGTGTCGACCATTGCCGTTTGGAAAAGGATGAACCCACACCAGCTCGCGGTGGAATCGCGCGGCGATCTCGTCAGGCAGGAATATGCCGTTGTCGACCCACCACCGCGTGTTATCGAACAGGTTTCTCAGCTTGACGCTGATCTGCGTCCAGTCACATCCGATGTTCTTGTCGGACTTGCGGAACGTGCCTGCCCACAACCAGGTCTGGTCGAACATTTTCTTGTGAAGGTTGCGACAGAACTCTTCACTGAGGACATCGACCTTGCGTTGGCGGCGAACCCATTGCACGGCCTGCAGGATGTTCAGCTGTTCCCAGTCATTCAGTTCGCCCTGGGTGGTCAGGTGGATCGGTATCAGCCCTGCAAGCTCGTCTGGGTCGAGCGGTGTCTGTCCTTCCTGTTCGTCAAAAGCTATCGCCATAGGTCGGACCAGCGGCCCCGGAGTAGCTCAGCCGTTCTCTGCTCAACCTGTTTGCGGAGTCGGTCGGTTGCCGGACGTTGGTCTTCCAGACTCATGGTGTGCGCAACTGCGCTTACTTCCTGCAGGGCGATTGAGCGCGCCCGGTCTTCGACCACCTGAGTCAGTGGCTTTCTGGGCACCAGGGCATAGACCAGCTCGCAGTCCAGTCCGTCAGCCAACTTGCGCAGTTGTCCGAGTGTGATTCGCTCCTCGGCTTCTGCTAGCTCCGACTTGTGCAGGGTCGAACCGGTAATGTTCAACCTCTCGGCTTGCTGTCGCTCGGTGCGCCCTAGCGACTCTCGGATGGCCTTCAGCCATCCACGCGGTGGGGGACGACGGTTGATCAATTCCGAGTACGCGGCGGCCGACGCCTGGACCTGCTCCAGCCGGAGCTGTCTTAATTTGGAATCCATTTTGCTGGCCTATAGGCTATCAAAGATGCAGAAAATGATAGCTTATAGTGAAGTTTCCATCAATATTTTGCTTCACTAATAGGAAGCAATAAATATTAATTTGCGTCAATATAATGAAGCAGTATGGAATTATTTGCTTCATCCCATAGAAGCAAATTTCCATGAATTACCGCACTGAAAGCGAGCAGGTAAGCGGTGGTTTGCGCCGAGCTGCGGTCGTCCTGGTAATGCAGAGGCGAGCCCCTGGAACGGGTCTTGAATCGCTTTTCCCGCGCTTCTACCGGCCAGGCTCGGACTCAACGTCGAGAAATTTTGCATGGACAACCTCCTGCCGGAGATGTCTCCCGGCAAGAAGAAGGCCCGCAATCCCCTACGGGATGCGGGCCTCGGCGTTCATTAGCTTGATAGTCCGTCTTGTGTCAGCTGACGTCGCCCAGCCGCGCCAGCGGCGGGTTGGCCGTGAAGTAGCGCTGGATGCCCGTCATCATGGCCTGCGCCAGCTTTTCCTGGTGCGCGGTGGTCTTGAGCAGCGCCTCTTCCTGCGGATTGCTGATGAAGGCGGTCTCGACCAGCACCGACGGAATGTCCGGCGCCTTCAGCACGGCGAAGCCGGCCTGTTCCACGCTGTTCTTGTGCAGACGGTTGATCTTCTTGATCTCGTCCAGGAAGGCGTTGCCGACCTTGAGCGAATCGTTGATCTGCGCGGTGGTGGACAAGTCCAGCAGCACCTTGGCCACCTGGCGGTCGTGGCTGCCCAGGTTGACGCCGCCGATCAGGTCGGCCGCGTTTTCCTTGTCGGCCATCCAGCGCGCCTGGGCGCTGGTGGCGCCGCGCTGCGACAGCGCGAACACCGACGAGCCATTGGCCGACGGCTTGACCCAGGCATCCGCGTGGATCGAGATGAACAGGTCGGCATGCACGCGTCGCGCCTTCTGCACGCGCACGTGCAGCGGCACGAAGAAATCGTCGTCACGCGTGAGATAGGCGCGCATGTACGGCTGGCTGTCGATCATCGCCTTCAGGCGCCGCGCGATGCGCAGCACCACGTCTTTCTCGCGCAGGCCGCTGCTGCCGATGGCGCCGGGGTCTTCGCCGCCGTGGCCGGGGTCCAGCGCGATGGTCAGCATGCGCTGCTTGCCGCGGCCGGCCGTGGCCGGCGGCGCCTTGGGCACCGCCAAGGGCGGGGCCGGCTGCTGGCCGCGCACGCGCGGCGGTTCGGGCGGGTCGGCGCGGGTGGCCGGATTGCGCTGGATGTCTTCGAGGATGCGCGCCAGCGGGTCGTCGGCGTCGGGGCCGTTCTTGTTCAGGATGGCGACCAGCGGGTCCTGCGCGATCTTGGGGTACAGGTCCAGCACCAGGCGGTATTGGTAGTCCGCCACGGGTTTCAGCGTGAACACCTGCGGCGCCACGGCCTGCTTCAGGTCGAACACCAGCCGCACCACGTTCGGGCGGTTCTGCGCCACGCGCAGGCTCTGGATGTAGGGATCGTCGGGGCGGACCTTGGACACCAGGTCGTTCAGCGCCGCGCTCAGGGTCAGACCCTCGATATCGACCACCAGGCGGTGGGGATTTTCCAGGGTGAATTGTTCGGCCTTCAGTTCGCTGTCGAGTTCCAGCGTGACCCGGGTGTATTCATCGGCCGGCCAGGTACGTACCGCCAGGATCGTGGCGGCCTGGGCCAGTCGCGGCACGACCGGCAGGACGAGCAGGGTGGCGGCGACGCTGATCAGGCGACGTCGGGTGGCGCCTGCTGCGGGGAGGGCGCCGTGTCGGGCGGGGGGACAATCGCGTTCAACCATGTTTGTCCTCGAGCGGTGTACGCGGTCAGGGTGGCGTCGCGTCCCTGGCCAGCGTAAGCCAGGGAAATCTGCAGGTCGGGCGGGGGCAAAAGGCCCTCGGCCCGCTCCGGCCATTCGATCAAAACGACCGCATCTTCACGCAGTAAATCCCGGAATCCTGCGTCCAACCATTCGCGCGAATCACTAAATCTATAAAAATCAAGATGATAGAAGTATAAGTTAGAAACTTTATAGGATTCAAGCAGCGCGTAGCTTGGACTCTTGATTCGGCCTGTGATGCCGCATTCGCGCAACAATGCCCTGGTGAAGGCCGTCTTTCCTGCCCCCAGGTCCCCCTGAAGGTGGATACATGCGCCTGCCAGCCCGGTTTGCTTGCCAGAAACAAGCGGCGCCAGCTGCCGCGCCAGGGCGTCGGTGGCGGCTTCGTCGGGTAGGTGCAGGGTCAGGCTGCTGAGGGGAGCGGACATGGCGCGTGGGGGTAAGCGAGTGGTAAAAGATCGGGATGGATACGCGGATTGAACGCAATTATAGGAATTCGGGTTTCTGCTAATCTATAAGTGATTGCTATTCTCAAATAAGTCGTGCCTGGCGGCTCCTCCGCCGACCGCGACGGACGCTGCTACGGAGCTGTAAGCGCCATGAAGACCCGCATCGAAAAAGACACCTTTGGCCCCATCGAAGTCCCCGAGGACCACCTCTGGGGCGCACAGACCCAGCGATCGCTGCATTTCTTCGCGATTTCCACCGAGAAGATGCCCGAGCCCCTGGTCAATGCGATGGCGCGCCTGAAGCGTGCGGCCGCCAAGGTCAACGCCGACCTGGGCGAGCTCGATCCCAAGATCGCCGACGGCATCATCCGCGCCGCCGATGAAGTCATCGCCGGCAAGTGGCCCAACGAATTCCCGCTGTCCGTCTGGCAGACCGGCTCGGGCACCCAAAGCAACATGAACATGAACGAGGTGCTGGCCAACCGCGCCTCGGAAATCCTGGGCGGCGTGCGCGGCGAAGAACGCAAGGTCCACCCCAACGACCACGTCAATCGCGGCCAGTCGTCCAACGACACCTTCCCCACTGCCATGCACGTGGCCGCTGCCGTCCAGGTCGAACACCACCTGCTGCCGGCCCTGAAGACCCTGCGCGCCACCTTCGCCGCCAAGAGCGCCGAGTTCTACGACATCGTCAAGATCGGCCGCACCCACCTGCAGGACGCCACCCCGCTGACGCTCGGCCAGGAACTGTCCGGCTACGTCGCTCAGCTGGACCTGGCCGAACAGCAGATCCGCGCCACCTTGCCCGGCCTGCACCAGCTGGCCATCGGCGGCACCGCCGTCGGCACCGGCCTGAACGCCCATCCGCAATTCAGCGCCAAGGTCGCGGCCGAACTGGCCCATGCCACCGAAACCGCCTTTGTCTCGGCCCCCAACAAATTCCAGGCCCTGGCCTCCCACGAAGCCCTGCTGTTCGCCCACGGCGCCCTCAAGTCCCTGGCCGCCGGCCTGATGAAGATCGCCAACGACGTGCGCTGGCTCTCCAGCGGCCCCCGTTCCGGCCTGGGCGAAATCAGCATCCCCGAAAACGAACCCGGCAGCTCGATCATGCCGGGCAAGGTCAACCCGACCCAGTGCGAAGCCATCACCATGCTGGCCGCCCAGGTCCTGGGTAACGACGTCGCCATCAACATCGGCGGCGCCAGCGGCAACTTCGAACTGAACGTCTACAAGCCCCTGGTCATCCACAACTTCCTGCAATCGGTGCGCCTCCTGACCGACGGCATGGCCAGCTTCGACCAACACTGCGCCGCCGGCATCGAACCGAACCGCGAACGCATCGCCGAACTCGTCGACCGCTCGCTGATGCTCGTCACCGCCCTGAACCCGCACATCGGCTACGACAAGGCAGCCCAGATCGCCAAGAAAGCCCACAAGGAAGGCCTCTCGCTCAAAGAGTCCGCCCTGGCCCTGGGCTACGTCACCGAAGCCCAATTCGCCGAGTGGGTCGTCCCCGCCAGCATGACGAACGCCGGCAAGTAAGCCAAACGACCGGCGCCACCACCACCCAGGCAAAGCGCCACAAAAAAACCGCCCCATGGGGCGGTTTTTTTTCGCCAGCCCCCGCATGCGCGGCCCGCGCTTGCGCCAAGCCCCCCGCAAGCGCGCAGCGACCACCGCCCACCCCACACGGCATGCAGCGCCTACCCCAAAAGAAATCGATCCCCCATCAGCGCGCAGCGACCACCGCCCACCCCACACGGCATGCAGCGCCTATCTCAAAAGAAATCGATCCCTCATCAGCGCGCAGCGATCACCGCCCCGACGCAAGACACCGCGTATGCAAAAAACGGCTGCCCGCGCAGCCGGTTTTTGCGGGCCCCGCAAATCTCTCACGCAAGCCCAGACCTAGCAGCGCGCCAATCGCAGACGCACGTAGCCTCTCGCGGCGACGGCTTGCAGAGCGGGCAACCTCGATGCGCCCGAGGGAATTCGAAGGGAGCCGAAGGCGGACGAGAATGACGACGGGGCAGTCCGGCGCCCGCGCGCCGGACCGCAATCGTGGGCGCCCGCTCTGCAAGCCGCCGCCGCGAGAGGCGACCTACGAAGAACAACCTAGGCAAGCAAGATCACCCACCCGCAGCAAGCATCATCCACAAAGGAATCGTCAAAGCAGAAAGCAACGTTCCAAGGGAAATCAAGACGGCAACCATCCGCCCATCCCCCCCCATCCGCATCGCCAACACATACGCCGCAGAAGCCGTAGGCAACGCCCCGAACAACAACAGCATCCGCGCCTCAAGCGCAGGCAACCCCAGCAACCCAGCCACCCCCAACGCCACAAGCGGCAACCCCACCAGCTTCACCACCAGCATCCAGGCAATCAACCCCCCGTACCCCTTGCCGCCTTCCCAAGCCAGGCTGGCCCCCACGCACAGAATTCCCAACGCGATCGCCGCCGCGCCCAGCCGCGCCAGCACCGTGTCCAACGGCCCTGGCAGATGCAGCCCCGCCAGATTGCATGCCAGCCCCGCCAGCGTCGACACCACCAGCGGATTGCGCGCCAGCTCGCGCAGCAGATTGCCGCCGTTGTGCCGCGCCAAGCCGTACACCGCCGCCACATTCGCCATCGGCACCGCGAACCCGATGATCAGCGCCATCACCGTTTGGCCCTGTGCGCCGCCCAGGCTCGCCGACAGCGCCAGCCCGATGTACGTGTTGAACCGGAAGCCGCATTGCGCCGACGACGCCAGCCCCAGCGACGAAGGCTTGAGCACCAGCCCCGCCAGCCACGACAGCGCCACGCCCGACACGATCACCGCCGCCGTCGCCTGCAACAGTATTGCGGCGTTGCCCGCGCTGATCGGCGTGCGCAGGATCGATTGGAACAGCAGCGCGGGGAACAGCACGAAGTACACCAGCCGCTCGGTGCCGGCAAAAAACTCGCGTGAGAAATTCAGTTTGTGACGCAGCGCCCAACCTAGCGCGACCAGCAAGAAATCAGGGAAAACCAGCAGTGCGACCGACATAATGGGATGTGTTTTTTTCGAGGTCTGCGCCGATGACCGGCTCGCTATGCGACTGTAAGCATTTGCTGCTATTCTCCGTCATTCTGGCGGGCGCGTGTGCCACAAGCAACTCATAAACAGCACGGCCTTCAGCCCTGCACACTAAGCAATGCGCCCCCACCGTTAACTGCTGACCTGCCCACAGGCGGGTGCACCACAAAACGGTCCGTTCACATACGGGCTCGCACACTTGGAGGAAACACACCCATGAATAAAGTTCGCTCCCTGGCTCTGGCCATCGCAGTGGCAACCGGTGCCGCAGGCACGCTCGGCGCGTCCGTCGCCCACGCGGCCGACAAGTATCCCAGCAAGCCGATCCGCGTCATCGTGCCGTTCGCACCTGGCGGTTCCACCGACATCATCGCCCGTCTCGTGACGCAGCGCATGAGCCAGGAACTGGGCCAGCCCATGGTCGTCGAGAACAAGGGCGGCGCAGGCGGCGCCATCGGCGCGGCCGAAGCCGCTCGCGCCGACAAGGACGGCTACACGCTGTCGATCGCCACTGTGTCGACCATGGCCGTGAACCCGGCTTGCCGCCCCAACGACCTGCCGTACGATCCCATCAAGGACTTCCAGGCCGTCACCAACTTCGCCAACACCGCCAACGTCGTGGCCGTGAACCCGAAGTTCCCGGCCAAGGACTTCAAGGGCTTCGTCGAAGAACTCAAGAAGAACCCCGGCAAGTACTCGTATGGCAGCTCGGGCACTTGCGGCGTGCTGCACCTGATGGGTGAATCGTTCAAGATGGCCACGGGCACCGACATCGTGCACGTGCCCTACAAGGGTTCGGGCCCGGCCGTGGCCGACGCCGTCGGCGGCCAGATCGAAATCCTGTTCGACAACCTGCCGTCCTCCATGCCGCAGATCCAGGCGGGCAAGCTGCGCGCCATGGCCATCGCGTGGCCGGAGAACATCGCCGCGCTCAAGGGCGTGCCGAACTTCAAGGAAGCCGGCTTCCCCGTGCTGAACCAGCCCGTCTGGTATGGCCTGCTGGCGCCCAAGGGCACCCCGATGGAAGTCGTGAACAAGCTGCGTGACGCTGCCGTCGTGGCCCTGAAGGACCCGAAGGTCATCAAGGCGCTGGACGACCAGGGCTCGGCGCCGTCGGGCAACACGCCGGAAGAATTCGCCAAGGAAATCCAGGAGCAGTACGACTGGGCCAAGGACGTCGTGAAAAAGCAGAACATCAAGCTGGACTGATGACGTGATGGCGCGGGCCTGGCCCGCTGCCTGAACCGTCAAGCAAAGAGCGCCCCAGGGCGCTCTTTTTCATGGGGCGGCCGTGCGTGCGTCGTACCTACGCGTGCAGCGCGGCCCGGCTTGCCTCGCATGCGGCGCGCAGCCGGTCGATCAGGTCGCGATGCAACGCTGGCAAGGGGTCCTGCTCGCGCGCCAGCACGCTGATCGGCACTTGCAAGGTCGGCGCCAGCCGCCGCAGGTACATGTCGGGGCGCAGCATCGCCTGCGCCGTGACCGCGTCCACGATGGCATCGCCTGCACCTGCCTGGGCCAGCGCGCACGCCACGTAATGCGTCTGCACCCGCACCGCGGCGCGCGGGGTCAGGCCTTGCGCGTCCAGCGCCATCTGCAGCAACGCCCCGGACGCATCGCTGGCGTCCAGCAGGATCAGTGCGTCGCCCGCAATGTCGGCCAGCGCCAGGGGGCCGCGGCCAGGGCGTGCGCTCAGGTGGACCAGTTCGGTATGGCCCACCTCGGTGCGGGTCAGGCCCGGCGTGTCGCGCGTGTCGAAGGTCACCGCCAGGTCCAGCTCGCGCGTCAGCATGCCGTTGACCAGCTCGGCGCTGTGGTGCGTGTGGATGTCGAACGTCAGGCCGGGCTGGGCCTGGCGGCTGTCGCGCACCACGGCCGGCAACAGGCCCAGGCCCAGCGCCGGCGCGCAGCCCAGGCGCAGGTGGGCATGGGGACGGCCGCGCAGGCTGGCGGCCAGGCGGCGCACGCTGTCCAGGTCCTGGTTCAGGCGGGCGACTTCGGGCGTCAGGATGTCGGCCTCGCGGGTGGCGACCAGGCGGCCCTTGACGCGCTCGAACAGCTTGAAGCCCAGCTGCGACTCGGCGCTGGCCAGCAGCTTGCTGGCGGCCGGTTGCGTGATGTGCAGCGCCGCCGCGGCCTGCGTCAGGGAGCCGGTGCGGCGGATCGCTTCGAAGATCTCGATGTGGCGCAGGCGCATGGGAATGGGAAAGTGTCGGCGCAAAGCGGCATTCTACGGTGCGGCGAGACGGCAGGTGGCGGCGCCAAGGAACGCGCCGATTTGTCTATCATGCAAGCTCATGCCGGCCTGCCGGCGCCATCCCTGGAGTCTGTCATGCGCATGCGTCCCTGCGCCGCCGTCCTGCTCGCCGCCGCGCTGGCCGCGATGCCGTCCGCCTGGGCCCGTTCGCCCGTTGCCACCGACGACCTCAACCCCGAGGCCGCCACCGGCACCCGCGCGCGCGAACGGGTGAGCGCGCCGCATTTCATGATGGTGGCGGCCAACCCGCTGGCCACCGAGGCCGGCGACGAGATGCTGCGCCGGGGCGGCAGCGTGGTCGACGCCGCCATCGCGGCGCAACTGGTGCTGAACCTGGTCGAACCGCAATCGTCCGGCATCGGCGGGGGCGCCTTCATGGTGGTGTACTCGGCCAGGCAAGGCCGCATCGTCACCTACGACAGCCGTGAGACCGCGCCGGCCGCCGCGCGCCCCGACCGCTTCCTGGATGCCGAGGGCAAGCCGCTGCCGTTCGTGCAGTCGGTCAACAACGGCATGGCGGTGGGCGTGCCAGGCCTGCTGCGCGGGCTGGAAATGGCGCACCGGCGCCAGGGCAAGCTGCCGTGGGCCGATCTGTTCCAGCCCGCCATTCGCCTGGCCGAACAGGGTTTTGCGGTGTCGCCCCGCCTGCACAAGCTGCTGGCGGGCAACAAGGAACTGCCGCGCCAGGCGGCCGCCGCCGCCTATTTCTATGCGCCCGATGGCGCGGCGTGGCCCGTCGGCCATGTGCTGAAGAACCCGGCTTTTGCCGCCACGCTGCGCGCCGTGGCCCAGGGCGGTGCCGACGCCTTCTACCAAGGTGACATCGCGCGCGACATCGTGGCGGCGGTGCATGCCCACGCCAAGCCGGGCGACCTGGCGCTGGCCGACCTGGCGGGCTACCAGGCGCGCGAGCGCGAGCCGGTCTGCGGTGCCTATCGCGGCTACCAACTGTGCGGCATGGGTCCGCCCAGCAGCGGCCCGATCGCCGTGCTGCAGATGCTGGGCGAGCTGGAACAGTACCCGCTGTCGCGCTATGCGCCCGGCAGCGTCGAGGCCGTGCACTATTTTTCGGAAGCCGGCCGGCTGGCGTTTGCCGACCGCGACTTCTACGTGGCCGACCCCGACTTCGTCAAGGTGCCGGTGCGCGCCCTGCTGGACCCGGTCTACCTGCGCGCCCGCGGCGCGTTGATCCAGCCGGATCGAAGCATGAAGGTCGCGCTACCCGGCGACCCCGAAGGCAAGCTGCTGTCGCGGGGCCAGGACAACGCGCTGGAACAGCCATCGACCAGCCACCTGGTGGCGGCGGACGCGGACGGCAATGCGCTGTCCATGACCACCACCATCGAGAACGAATTCGGCAGCAAGATCTTCGTGCGCGGCTTTCTGCTGAACAACGAGATGACGGATTTCTCGTCATCGTTCAAGGACCCCGAAGGCCGGTTGGTGGCCAATCGCGTCGAAGCCGGCAAGCGTCCGCGCAGCGCGATGTCGCCGCTGATCGTGCTGCGCGACGGCAAGCCCTACCTGCTGGTGGGTTCGCCCGGCGGCAGCGCCATCATCAACTATGTTGCCAAGACAGTGGTGGCGGTGCTGGACTGGGGCCTGGACATCCAGGCCGCGGCGGCGCTGCCCAACATGGGCAGCCGCAACAAGGAAACCGAACTGGAAAAGGGCACTGCGCTGGAGGCCTTGGCGCCGGCATTGGAACGCATGGGGCACCCGGTGAAGATCACCGAGTTTCCCAGCGGCATCCATGGCATCGTGATTACGCCGGACGGCCTGCAGGGCGGGGTGGACCCGCGGCGCGAAGGCCTGGCGAAGGGCGGCTAGGGCGGACCGGGTAGCCAGTTCCGCGGTGACGAAGCCGGAGCGGGCGAGCGGTCCGGCCAGCCACCGTCCGAACCGCCCGCCGGTTCACTCCAGCGCCGCCGGGTCCAGCTGCATCTTGTCTTCCTTGCGGCGCGCCAGGTAGGTCACGCCCCACATCACCACGCCCAGCAACAGCAGCCAGCCGGCGACCTGGTACTGGATCACGTCGCGGCCGGTCAACGGCGTGACCAGGAACAGGCAGGCCGCGGCGCCCAGCCAGGGCACGACGCGGTTGATGCGGAAGTGCTCGTGCTTGACCGGGTGGCGGCGCAGCACCAGCACCGCCACGTTGACGAAGGCGAACACGCCCAGCAGCAGCAAGGCCGTGGTGCCGCCCAGCGCGCGGATGGCTTCGGAATCGCCCAGCGCCACCAGGATGATCAGGCCGAAGGCCAGCACGGTGGTGAACAGGATGGCCGTCCAGGGCGTCTGGTTGCGGCGATGCACGTGGGCCAGGAACGAGGGCAGCACGCCCTGGCGCGACATCCCGTACAAGAGGCGGCTGGCCATCATCATGTTGATCAGCGCCGAGTTGGCCACGGCAAACATCGAGATCACCGGCATGATGTACTCGACCGGCAGCCCGGGCGCGGCGCGCTTGACCACCAGCACCAGCGGCGTGCTGCTGCTGGCCAGCTCGCCCACCGGCACCAGCGCCACGGCGCAGATCGACACCAGCACGTAGATCACCGCGGTCAGGCCCAGCCCGGTCAGCATCACCTTCGGAAAGATGCGGCTGGGGTTGTGGGTTTCCTCGGCCATGTTGACCGAGTCCTCGAAACCGACCATGGCAAAGAAGGCCAGCGCCGTGGCCGAGGTGACGGCCAGGAACACGCTCTTGTCTTCCGGCGTGTCGAAGGCGATGACGCGCGAGAAATCGGCCTGGCCTTCGGACATGGCGTAAAAGCCCAGCAGGATCACCATCAGCAGGCCCGACAGTTCGATCAGCGTCAGCACCACGTTGGCGCGCACGCTTTCCGAGGCGCCGCGCAGGTTCACCAGCATCACCAGCGCCATGAAGCCCAGCGCGCCGACCGTGATCCAGGTCTTGTCGGCCTGCATGCCGAAGGCCGCGAACATATTGGCGGCAAAGGCTTGCGAGGCGGTCGCGGCCGATGTCAGGCCCGAACACATGACGGTGAAGCAGACGATGAAGGTCAGGAAGTGCACGCCGAACGCCTTGTGCACATACAGCGCCGCGCCGGCCGCTTTCGGGTACTTGGTCACCAGTTCCAGGTAGGACAGCGCGGTCAGCAGCGCTACGCCGAACGCCACCAGGAACGGCAGCCAGGCGGCCCCGCCTACCTCCTTGGCCACCTGCCCGGTCAGCGCATACACGCCGGTGCCGAGAATGTCGCCGACGATGAACAGCAACAGCAGCTTGGGTCCCATCACCCGCTTGAGCGGGGCGTTCTCTTGCGGCGCATTGCCGCTGGAGGCATTCGCAGCCATAGTCATTCTCCTTGTTTTATTTCGATGGGGAGTCGCGCCAGGGCAACGTCACGGGCCGCCATTGCGATGGCCCTGAAGTACGGAAAAAGTCTAAATCGGCCTGGTGCCGGGCAATGCAACAGTGATGCAACGAATTGTCTGTGCATGAAAAACATGCAAAAGCGCCTGCGAGGGCATGAAAATGCCCACGCAAGGGTGGGCGATGAAGAGATCGTGACGGGCCCGATGGGCGGCGCCAAGCGGGCCTGCCAGGCGGGCCGCGAAGACCCTCAGTCGGTCGGGGGCGTCAGGTCCGGCGGCAAGCGCCGCAACGTGGCGGGCGTGCGCGACAGCTTGATGGGCGAGCCCACGCCGCGATAGTCCCCTTGTTCGAGCACCATGCCGCGGTGCCGGGTGTGCGGGTGCGCCAGCGCCTGGTCCACCGTCTGCACGGCGGCGGCCGGCACGCCGGCGCGCAGCAGGCGGTCGGCCAGCGCGGCGGCCTCGTGCCGGGCCAGCAGCGCCGCCAGGTCGTCGCGCAGCGCCTGGCGGTTTGCCAGGCGGTCGGCGTTGGCGGCATAGCGCGGGTCGGCGGCCAGGGCGGGGGCTTCCAGCACCTGGGCCAGCTGGGCGAACTGGCGGTTGTTGCCCACCGCCAGGAAGATCGGCCCGCTGGCGGTGGGCAGGGTTTCATAGGGCGCGATGTTGGGATGCGCGTTGCCGCTGCGGCCCGGCGTCTTGCCGCTGTAGAAGTAGTTGGGCGCGTGCGGGTGCAGCAGCGACAGCGCGCAGTCGTACAGCGTGATGTCCAGGAACTGGCCAAGGTGGCTGCGCACGCGCTCGTTCAATGCCAGCAGGATCGCCACCGCGGCGTTCAGGCCCGTCACCATGTCCACCACCGGCAGGCCCACGCGGGTGGCCTCGCCGTCGGCTTCGCCGTTCACGCTCATCAGGCCGCACATGGCCTGGGCGCAGGCGTCATAGCCGGGCAGGCCGCCCAGCGGGCCGTCGGCGCCGAAGCCGCTGACGCGGCAATGCACCAGCCGGGGAAACCGCTGGCTCAGCGTGTCGTAACCCAGGCCCCACTTTTCCAGCGTGCCGGGCTTGAAGTTCTCGACCAGCACGTCTGCGTCGCTCAGCAGGTGGCGCAGCAGTTCCTGGCCGGCGGGCTGCGACAGGTCCAGCGTCATGCCGCGCTTGTTGCGGTTGACGCCCACGAAGTACGACGCCGTGTCGCCCAGGAAAGGCGGGCCCCAGCCCCGGGTTTCGTCGCCGCCGGGCGGTTCGATCTTGAGCACGTCGGCGCCGTGGTCGGCCAGGATCTGGGTGCAGTACGGACCGCCCAGCACGCGGGACAGGTCGATCACTTTGCAGCCGGCCAGGGCGCCGGCATTGGGTAGCTGTGGAGCCATGGAGCCTCGGGGTCAGTCGATGGAAACGTGGGCGCTCTGGATGAGCGTGCGCCACTTGGGCACTTCGGTGGCGATGAAGGCCGACAGGCCTTGCGGGCTTTGGTCGTCGGCCCGCACGATGCCCTGGCTGCGCAGGGTCTGTTCGATGGCGGGGTCGGCCAGCGCGGTCTGGAATGCCTGGTTCAGCCTGGCGGTCACCGCGGCGGGCGTGTCCCTGGGTGCGACGATGCCGAAGAACACGCTGACGTCGTAGCCCTTCAGGCCTTGCTCGGACAGCGTCGGCAGGTCGGGCAGGGCGTCGGAGCGTTGCGCGCTGGCCAGGCCGATGGCACGCAGTTTGCCGGCCTTGATGTATGGCAGCGCCGTCAGGATGTCGGTGAACGACATCGACACCTGTCCGCCCAGCAGGTCGTTCAGCGCCGGCCCCGTGCCCTTGTAGGGGATGTGCATGACCTGGGTGCCGGCCATCTGGTTGAACAGGATGCCCGCCAGGTGCGACGAGGCGCCGTTGCCGGACGAGGCGTAGCTGAGCTTGTCCGGGTTCTTCCTGGCGTAGGCGATCAGTTCCTGCGCATTGTTGGCGGGCACCGACGGGTTCACCACCAGGATGTTGGGCAGGTGGCCGATGCGGATGATGGGCGCGAAGCTGGTCTCGGGGTTGTAGCCCTGGTTTTTGTACAGGCTGACGTTGATGGCCAGCGGCCCGGACGTGCCGAACAGGATGGTGTAGCCGTCCGGCTTGGCGGCGGCCACGTATTCGGACCCGATATTGCCGCCCGCACCGGCGCGGTTCTCGACGATGACGGTCTGGCCCAGCGGCGTCTTCAGCTTTTCGGCCAGGCGGCGGGCCAGGGCATCGGTGGGGCCGCCGGGCGGGAAGGGCACCACCAGCGTGACGGGGCGGGACGGGTAGGCGTCGGCGGCCAGCGCGGGCGCGGCGCCGGCCGTGAGCGCGGCGGCGGCCAGCAGCAGGGGGGTGAACAAGCGTTTCATGGATGTCTCCAGGGGTAGGGGCGCGCCGACTGTGCCGCCGGCGTCGTGGGTCGAACAGGCGTGCGGGCCATGCCGCATCGCCAGGTAAAGCGTGCCGCCCTGCTGCGGGGCCGCCAGGGGTGCCCGTCTACAGCGCGTACTGCAGGATGCCGCGGCAGGCGGCGCCTTCGTCGGCGGCAATGGCGTAGGGATCGCGCGGCGCCAGGCGGTGCTGCAGCACCTGGTCGGCCAGCAGCGCGCGGGCGGCCAGGCTGTCGCCGGCGGCCTCCCAGCGCAGCGCCGCCATCGATACCGCGTGGTACAGCAGCGAGGCTGCCTGGCGCGCCAGTTCGGCGTGGTCGCCCTGGGCGGCATGCTCGGCCAGCGCATAGGTCTGTTCCAGCGCGCGGGCCTGGGTGTCGGCCCATTCGGGCGGGCAGGGCAGGCCGTCGGCCAGCAACTGGTCGATGTGGCGACGCAGCGCGGGCAGCGAGCCTTCTTTGTTGATGGCCCGCAGCACGTCCAGCGCAACGATGTTGCTGGTGCCTTCCCAGATCGAACCCAGGTGGGCGTCGCGCACCAGCCGCGGCTCGGTCCATTCTTCGATGTAGCCGCAGCCGCCGCGCACTTCCATGGCGTCGCCGGTGACCTTGCGTGCGTCGCGGCAGGCGCGGAACTTGATCAGCGGCGTCAGGATGCGGGCCAGCGCGGGGTCGCCGCCGCCCTGGTCGGCCTCGGCCAGTGCGCGCGCCGTCTGGAACATGACGCTGCGCGCCTGCTCGGCCCACACCGTCATCTTGACCAGTTGGCGCTGCATCAGCGGCATGTCGATCAGGCGCTTGCCGAAGGCGCGGCGGTGCTGCGAGACGTAGACGGCCTCGGTGACCGCGCGGCGCATCAGGCCGGCGGCGCGCATGCCGTTGGACAGGCGCGAGTTGTTGATCATGTCGGCCATGTGCTTGAAGCCCTTGCCGCGTTCGCCCACCAGCCAGGCGGTGGCGCCTTCCAGCCGGATCTCGCCGCTGGCCATCGAGCGCGTGCCCAGCTTGTCCTTCAGGCGCAGGATGCGGTAGCGGTTGCGGGTGCCGTCTTCCAGGTCGCGCGGCAGCAGGAACAGCGACACGCCCTTCAGGCCGGGCTCGGCTTCGCTGCGCGCCAGCACCATGGCAAAGCCCGCGTCGGGGTTGGAGCAGAACCACTTGTCGCCGAATACGCGCCACGTGCCGTCGTCCTGGCGCTCGGCGGTGACCTCGGTGGCGCTGACGTCCGACCCGGCGCCTTGCTCGGTCATGAACATGGCGCCTTGGCGCAGGGTGTCGAAGTCCTGGCTGGTGACCTGCGGCAGCACCCGTTCCACCAGCGCCGGGTCGCCAAACTTGCGCAGCGTGCGGGCCAGGGAATCGGTCATGCTGACCGGGCAGCACAGGCCGAACTCGGCCTGCACGAACAGGTGGCTGAGCGCGTACTTGGCGGTGGCCGGCATGGATTCCGGCCAGCCCAGCACGCCGCCCCGGTGCGACAGGGCCGCCAGGCCGAATTCGCTGTAGGCCAGGCGCTCCAGTTCGACGTAGGCCGGGTGCTTGTCCACCCGTGATTCGTCGGCCCCGGCGCGGCTGCGCACCGACAGGGTGGGCGGATGCTTGTCGGCGGTGGCTGCCAGCTCGTCCATGCGGCCGCCGGCCAGTGCGCCCAGGCGGTCCAGGTGCGGCAGCAGGTGCGCGTGCAGCGCGGCGGGCAGATAGCGCCGGGCCAGCGGCGCGGCGTAGGGGTCGGCGCGAAACAGGTTCAGGCCGCGGGAATCCGGAACGGGCGTGGCCGAAACCGGGGCGGCGGGCTGGGCGGGGGTATCCATGGCGGCATCCTGCTGAGGGAATGGGATTGCCTGGCATGGTGCGACGATGGATTAATCTATACAAATACCGTTTTGGTGTAGACCTATCCAAAAAAAATATGGATCTCGGGCAAGGGGCAGACCGCCCCGCCCAGGGAGGAGACCGATGGACCTGGACCCGCGCCTGTTGCGCTATTTCATCGCTGTGGCCGAAGAACGGCATTTCAGCCGGGCGGCCGCGCGCCTGCATATTTCGCAGCCGCCGCTCAGCTACGCCATCCGCCAGCTGGAAGACAACGTCGGTGCGCGCCTGCTGGCGCGCACCAGCCGTCAGGTGGAACTGACCGCCGCCGGCCAGGTGCTGTATCGCGAGGCCCTCACGCTCCTGCGCCAGGCCGAGGACGTGCGCACGCTGGTGCAGCGGGTGGACGCCGGCCTGCGCGGACGGCTGCGCATCGGCTTCGTGGGGTCGATGCTGTATCGCGGCCTGCCGGCGCTGCTGGCGGCCATGCGCGCCGAACTGCCGGACGTGGAGCACGTGCTGATCGAGCAGAATTCGCACGACCAGATCGAGGCCGTGCGGCGCGGCGAACAGGACCTGGGGTTCATCCATGCCAATCCGGTGCCACCGGGGGTGGCCGCGCGCGACCTGCTGGCCGAGCCCTTCGTGATGTGCCTGCCCGACAGCCACCCGCTGGCCCGGCAGCGGTCGCTGCGGCTGGCGGAACTGGCCACGGACGATTTCGTCTTTTTCGCCCGCGCCGCCTCGCCCAGCTATTACGAAACGGTGCTGTCGCTATGCGTGGGGGCGGGCTTCATGCCGGTGATTCGCCACGAAGTGCGCCACTGGCTCAGCGTGGCTTCGCTGGTGTCGCAGGGGCTGGGCGTGTCGATCGTGCCGGCCTGCCTGTCGCGCAGCGGCCTGGCGGGCACGCGCTTCATTGCCTTCGAACATCCGGCGCGCTCGGTCAGCCAGGTGATCTGGCCGGACGCGGATCGTTCGCCGTTGCAGGAAAAGGCGCTGGCGTTGGTGCAACGCCAGTTTCCGGCGCAGGCTTAGCGGAACACGACGGTCTTGTTGCGGTTCAGCAGGATGCGGTGCTCGACGTGGCTGCGCACGGCACGCGACAGCACCAGCGATTCGATGTCGCTGCCGACCTGGGTCAGGTCCTGGGCGGTCATCGTGTGGTCCACGCGCTCGATGTCCTGGTCGATGATCGGACCTTCGTCCAGGTCCGACGTCACGAAGTGGGCGGTGGCGCCGATGATCTTCACGCCGCGCGCATGCGCCTGGTGGTACGGGCGTGCGCCCTTGAAGCTGGGCAGGAAGCTGTGGTGGATGTTGATGGCGCGGCCATTGAGCGCACGGCACATGTCGGCCGACAGGATCTGCATGTAGCGGGCCAGCACCACCAGGTCGATGCTGTACTGGTCGACCAGCGCCAGCACGTCCTGCTCTTGCTGTGCCTTGGTCTCGGGCGTGACGGGCAGATGGTGGAACGGAATGCCATACGAGGCGGCCAGGCTGGCGTAGTCGTTGTGGTTGGACACGATGGCGGCCACTTCGGCATGCAGCTGGCCGCTGTGCACGCGGAACAGCAGGTCGTTCAGGCAGTGGCCCTGCTTGCTGACCATGATCAGCAGGCGTTCCTTGCGGCGGGCGTCATGCAGTTGCAGGTCCATGCCGTACTCGGCCGACACCTCGTCCAGGCGGGCACGCAGGGCCTCGGGGGCCACGCCGACGGGCAGGTCGAAGTGCACCCGCAGGAAGAAGCGGCCGGTTTCCTCGTCGCCGAACTGCTGCGAATCCAGGATGTTGCAACCCAATTCGAACAACAGGCCGCTGACGCGGAAGACGATGCCGGTGCGGTCGGGGCAGGACAGGGTCAGGATGTAGTCGTTGTGCTGCATGGCTATGAGGAAAAGGAAAGAAACGAGGGAGGGCGTCGGCGCCGGCCTGTCGGCCGTCAGTGCGCGACGCAGAGATTCACAATCTGGCCAGGGTCTCTTCGGCCAGGGCCAGGCTGGACGTCAGGCCTGGCGATTCTATGCCGAACAGGTTCACCAGGCCGGGCACGCCATGCACGGCAGGGCCGGCGATGACGAAATCGGCGGCCGGTTCGTGCGGGCCGGAAATCTTGGGGCGGATGCCGGTATAGCCCGGCGTCAGGGCATTCTCGGGCAGCGCCGGCCAGTAGCTGCGCACGGCGGCATAGAACACGTCGGCGCGGGCCGGGTCGATGGTGTAGTCCTCGGTGCCGACCCATTCGGTGTCGGGCCCGAACTTGGCCTGGCCGCCCATGTCCAGCGTCAGGTGCACGCCCAGGCCGGCGTGCTGCGGCACCGGGTAGATCAGGCGCGAGAACGGGGCGCGGCCGGCCAGCGTGAAATAGCTGCCCTTGCACAGGTAATCGGTGGGGATGGTGGCCGATGGCACGCCGTCGATGCGGCGGGCCAGGGCCGGCGCCTGCAGGCCGGCCGAATTGATCAGCACGTTGCAGGTCAGGTTCATGGCGTCATCGCCGCCGAACTGCAATTCGAATCCGCCTTCGGGTCGGACGCGGCCAGACACCAGCGGCGTGTGGAACACGCACTGGGCGCCGGCATTTTCGGCATCGCCCTGGAAGGCCAGCATCAGCGCGTGGCTGTCGACGATGCCGGTGGACGGCGACACCAGCGCGGCGGTGCATTGCAGCGCCGGCTCCAGCCGCATGGCGTCTTCGCCGGAAATGAACTGCAGGTCGTCCACGCCGTTGGCGCGGGCGCGCTGGGCAATCCCTTCGAGCTGGGTGGCCTGGTCGGCGGTGGTGGCGACGATCAGCTTGCCCAGGCGCCGGTGGGGAATGCCGCGTTCGGCGCAATAGGCGTACAGCAGGTGCTTGCCGCGCACGCACAGGCGGGCCTTCAGGCTGCCCGCGGGGTAATAGATGCCGGCATGGATGACTTCGGAATTGCGCGAACTGGTGCCGGTGCCGATGGCCTCGGTGGCCTCGGCCACCAGTACCTCACGGCCGGACTGGGCCAGCGCGCGGGCGATGGCCAGGCCGACCACGCCGGCGCCGATCACCACGCAATCGATATCGGCGCTCATGGCGTCTTGCCGGCGCGGGCGCCGGCCGGGGTCAGGTCGAAACCGCCCGCATGGAAGACCAGGGGCGGCTCGCCGCTGTGGCCGCAACGTTCGACTTCTCCGACCATGATGACGTGATCTCCTTCGACGTAGCGGCTGCGGTTGTGGCATTCGAACCAGGCGGCGCAGTGGCCGTCCAGCATCGGCGTGCCGCCCGGCGCGTGATGCACCGTCAGGCCCTTGTAGCGGTCGGGCGTCTTGCCGGTGGCAAAGCGCCGAGCCAGGGCGATCTGCTCGGCCCCCAGCACGTTGACCACGTAGCGCTGGCATTGTTCGAAGGCAGCCAGCGACGAGGAATTGCGCGACAGGCTCCAGAGCACCAGCGGCGGGTTCAGCGAAACCGAGTTGAACGAGCTGACCGTGAGCCCGATGGGCGCGCCATCGAGGTCGGACGTGGTCACGACCGTGACGCCGGTGGCGTAGCGGCCCAGCGCGGTGCGAAAGAATGCAGCGTCGAAATCAGGGGAGGAGGCGGGCATGCAGATAAGGGAGGGAGCGGGCGCCGCGCACGGCGCCCGGCGGCGTCAAGGCGACAGGCGTTCGATCTTCCAGCCTGCGCCGTCGGCGATATAGCGCAGGCGGTCGTGCAGGCGCGAGGGCCGGCCTTGCCAGAATTCCAGGGAAGTGGGCTTGAGGCGGTAACCGCCCCAGTGCGGCGGACGCGGCGGCTGGTCGCCGTAGCGTTCGCGGAATTCCAGTTCGCGGGCTTCGAGCTCGGCGCGGGTGATCGGCTGGCTCTGGCGCGAGGCCCAGGCGCCGATGCGCGAACCGGCCGGGCGGCTGTGGTAGTAGGCGTCCGATTCCTCGGCCGCGACCTTTTCCACCACGCCCTCGATGCGCACCTGGCGTTCCAGCGGCTGCCAGAAGAACAGCAGGCAGGCGCGCGGCTCGGCCGCAAGGTCGGTGCCCTTGCGGGATTCGTAATTGGTGAAGAACGTGAAACCGCGCTCGTCGAACCCCTTGATGAGGACGATGCGGGCGCTGGGCTGGCCGGCGGCATCGACCGTGGCCAGGGTCATGGCGTTGGGTTCGGGGACCTTGGCGGCCAGGGCCTCGTCGAACCAGCGGGTGAATTGCTCGAACGGCGAGGCGGCGGCCTGGCTTTCCAGCAGCACGTTCTTGTCGTAGCTTTGACGCAGATCTGAGACAGACATGGGGCGTGTGATTCAGCGTTGATAACAAGCAGTTTATACCGCCGCTGGGATGCCCCCTTATTGACCCCGCGCAGGGTCCGGGCAAGTTTCCGGCCCGGGGCGGGCCGAATCGGGCCGGCAGCCGGCCTACGCGCCTTCTGGCAGGGGCCGGCCGTCCTGTTCGAGGCGGCGGGCGATGGCGTCCAGGCGGGCGTCGTGGATGCCGGCCGCACGCAGGGCCTGGGCCGTCTGCACCACGTATTCGGTGCAGGGGCCGTAGCGGCCGGCGGCGCGGCGCACGATGGCCAGCAGCTCGGGCTCGGGCAGGGCGCGGATGTACGCGGGATTGGCGCGGTTCATGACAAATACCAGCGCTTTGACGCTGCCGGCCTCGGTCGTGCAGTTGAGCCAGCGGGGCAGGTAGGCGCCGGTGGACATCTCGCGGTCCCAGAGGGCGGGGAAGTACGTGGGCACCTGGCTGCCCGCCAGGCGGTAGACCACGCCGCGGCACGAGCCGCCGCGGTCCAGGCCGAAGACCAGTCCGGGGCATTCGGGCGTGCCGCGATTGACCCGAGACCACAGGCACAGCGCCCGGTGGTGGCCATGCAGGGTGGCCAGCCGGCGTTCCTCGAAGGCGAAATCGGGGCGCCAGACCAGGGATCCGTACCCATATACCCAGACGTCCTCGCCGGCCTGCCAATGTTGCAGCGCGGCGGCAAGCGACGCCTGGCGTTCTTCGGGCGTCCACAAGCGAAAGGGCAGGCTGGCGCCGGCAATGCCGGCAGCGGAGGAAGGGGACTGCGTGTTCACGACTACGGTTTCCGGTCAGATTCGAGCGGGGGGTTGCGATTGGCCCAGCCGCCGGCCATCAGGGCCACGGAATAGGCCCAGAACAGCGGGGCGACGCCGATGACCGCACCCAGCGCGCCGAAGGTCAGCGGCAGCGAAACCTGCGAACCGTTGATCAGGGCCATGCGTAGCCCCACGGCTTCGGCGGCGCGGCCCGGTGGCGAGTGCTGGTGCAGCAGTGAAAGCATACTCGGTTGGCAGCACCCCAGCGCAAGCCCGAGGATGAACGACAGCACGATCAGGACGCTAACGTCGGTGAACAGCGGGTAAAGCATGAAGTCGATGGCGGCAGTGGCCATGGCCACCCGCACCAGCGTCCACGACCGCACGCGGCGCTGGATCAGCGGCAATACCAGGCGGATGATGAACGTTGCCGCCGCGAAGGATGCAAGAATGACACCGATGGTGGTGGCCGACAGGCCGATCGCGATGCCGAAGATGGGCACCACGAACAAGTGGGTGTCCCAGGCGCCGGACAAAATGGTATTGACCATCAGGATGCGCCGCAGCGCCGGCACGGCCAGCAGTTCGGTGACGCGGCGGCGCTGGGCTTCCTTGGCGCCGGCCAGCAGCGAATCGACCGCCTTCAATTGGTGACGCAAGGTGTACAGCCCGGCCGCCGACAGCAGCGGACCCAGCGTCAGCAGGCCGAAGGCCAGCCGGGTGCCCAGGTGGTCGATCGCCAGGCCGGCGATCAGCGGCCCGGAAAACCCCGACCCCGCCAGGGCCAGCGACATGTACGAGAAGTTGCGCAGGCGCTGCGCGGGTTCGGCGTGGCCCAGCAGATCCTGCGTGGCCACCTGGTGCAGCATGAAGCCGATGCCGATGGAACAGGACGCGATCAGCAGGGCGAACTGGGTCTGCGACACGAAAGGCAGCGCGGTGCCGATCACCACCAGCGTGGTACCGGTGACCAGCGGGCGCACGATGCCGACCCGGTCGACCCAGCGGCCGGCCCGCACCGAAAACAGCATCGGCAGCACGGCGAACACGGCGATCAGCGTACCCACCTTGAAGGTGGACAGGCCCATCTGCAGCGCCGTCAGGGACACGGTGATCCGTCCCCCGGTGAGCGCCACGTGGTTCAGCATGGCCAGCACGCACAACAGCGCCGCCCCGGAAAACTCCGGGGCGGCGTGATGTGAAGAGGGGGATGGGGGCGATGTAGGCACGGATACGACTTAACTGCATTCATTCTGTGCCGAACGTCGCGCTATGTCGAGATGCGGTTTTTTTGCACTGCGGCATTCATGTTCGGGAAGTGGTGACAGGATAGGCGCCATCTATCGGCCAAGTCGGACAGGGTTGGGGAAAGATGGCGGCATGATCGCCGCAAGCTCGGTTACACGGGTTGCATGAGTGCGCTGCAACAGATGTATCGTTCACGCAACGGAACAATCATTCGGTGCAGCGGCCCAAGTCTGGCCCGCTTTACCGTTTTTCACCCTTTCGCCACAGATTGGGCATCCTTTTGGCGCAATCCACCGTTTAGGATGTGCAGGCAGTCTGGGCAAGCGCCGTCGGCCCGATCCGTTTTTAGTTATTCGAGTGGCGGGCCATGTCCCCGCCGCCCCATTTGAACTGGTTCAATGAAAAAGCCTCGCAGCAAAGTCCGGCGCTACGTCCTCATCGCCGTTGTTCTCCTGATCATTGCCTATGGCGTGCGCGCCGCCTTTTTCTCGGCGCCGCCGCCGCCCACCTTCGCCGTGGCCGAAGTCACCCGCGGCAACCTTGAAGACAGCGTTTTGGCCAGCGGCACGATGGACGCCATCGAACGCGTGAGCGTCGGCGCGCAGGCCACCGGCCAGCTCAAGTCGCTGAAGGTGGCGCTGGGCGACCGCGTCAAGAAGGGCCAGTTGGTGGCCGAGATCGACGACCTGACCCAGCAGAACGAGCTGCGCAATGCCCAGGCCGCCTTGCAGACCCGCCGGGCCGAGCGCGCCGCCAAGGTCGCCACCCTGAAGCAGGCCGAACTGGCCTTCCGCCGGCAACGCCAGATGCTGGCGGCCGACGCCAGCTCGCGCGAGGCCTATGAAACCGCCGAGGCCACGCTGGGCGTGACCCGCGCCGACATCTCGTCGCTGGACGCGCAGATCGTGCAGGCCGAAATCCAGGTGGACACCGCCAAGGTCAACCTGGGCTACACCCGCATCGTCTCGCCCATCGACGGCATCGTGGTCGCCGTGGTCACCAAGGAAGGCCAGACGGTCAACTCGTTCCAGAGCGCGCCGACCATCATCAAGGTCGCCCAGGTGGCCACGATGACCATCAAGGCGCAGATCTCCGAAGCCGACGTGACCCGGGTCAAGCCCGGCCTGCCGGTGTACTTCACCATCCTGGGCGAGCCCGATCAGCGTTACCAGGCCACCCTGCGCGCGGTGGAACCGGCGCCCGAATCGATCCAGAAAGACGACGCCACCGCATCGCTGACCTCGTCCGGCTCCAATTCCACCAGCGCCGCGGTGTACTACAACGGCCTGTTCGACGTGCCCAACCCTGACGAAAAGCTGCGCATCTCCATGACGGCGCAGGTGTCCATCGTGCTGGGCGAGGCCCGCGACGCGGTGGTGGTGCCGGCCTCGGCCCTGGGCAAGCGCGGCGAAGACGGCCGCTACGCGGTGCGGGTGGTGGACAAGAACAACCAGACCGAGACCCGCCAGGTCAAGATCGGCATGAACAACAACGTGCAGGCGCAGGTGCTGGAAGGCCTGGAAGTGGGCGAACGCGTGGTGTCGGCCGACGCCGCGCCGGTGGCCGCCGCAGGACGCTGAGATGGCCGGACCGCTCATTTCGCTGGCCGGGGTTCGCCGCGAGTTTCCCGCGGGCGAGCAGACCATCGCCGTGCTCAAGGACATCAACCTGACCATCGAGGCCGGGGAAATGGTGGCCATCGTCGGCGCGTCGGGCTCGGGCAAGTCGACCCTGATGAACATCCTTGGCTGCCTGGACCGGCCCACCAGTGGCGACTATCGCGTGGACGGCCGCAGCACCGGCGAGCTGGACCCGGACGAACTGGCCGAACTGCGCCGCGAACACTTCGGCTTCATTTTCCAGCGCTACCACCTGCTGTCCGACCTGACGGCGCAGGGCAACGTCGAGGTGCCGGCGGTCTACGCCGGCAAGCGCCGCGAAGCGCGGCTGCAACGCGCCGAAGAACTGTTGCGGCGCCTGGGCCTGGGCGACCGCACGGGCCACCGCCCCGGGCAGCTGTCGGGCGGCCAGCAGCAGCGCGTGAGCATTGCCCGCGCGCTGATGAACGGCGGCGACATCATCCTGGCGGACGAACCGACCGGCGCGCTGGACACGCACACAGGCCAGGAAGTGCTGCGCATCCTGGAAGAACTGAACGCGGCCGGCCATACCATCATCCTGGTCACGCACGACATGAACGTGGCGCGCCATGCGCAGCGCATCATCGAGATCAGTGACGGCGAGATCGTGTCGGACAAGCGCAACCCCGATGCGCCGCATCTCCAGGCCGAGCGCGAAGCACCCGCCGTGCTGCCGCCGCGACCGAGCTGGCAGGCCTACCTGGACCGCTGCGGCGAGGCCCTGCGCATGGCGCTGCTGGCCATGAATGCGCACCGCCTGCGTACGTCGTTGACCATGCTGGGCATCATCATCGGCATCGCCGCAGTGGTGTCGGTGGTGGCGCTGGGCGAGGGCTCGCGCCAGAAGATCCTGGAAGACATCAGCGAGATCGGCACCAATACGGTCGAGGTGTTTCCGGGCAAGGACTTCGGCGACGAAAAGGCCGTCAACATCCGCACGCTGGTGCCGGCCGACGCCGATGCGCTGGCGCGCGAGTCGTACGTGGACAGCGTGACGCCGGAAGTCTCCACCAGCAGCACGCTGCGCTATCGCAACGTGGCGGTGAACGGTTCGATCCAGGGCGTGGGCGAACAGTACTTCCGGGTCCGCAATGTCAAGCTGGCGCAGGGCAAGTACTTCGATGCCACCAGCGTGGCGCGCCGCGCGCAGGAAGTGGTGATCGACGAAAGCACCCGCAAGGCGCTGTTCGGCTCGCACACCGATGCCATCGGCCAGATCGTGTTCCTGGGGGCGATGCCGGCCCGCGTGATCGGCGTGACCAAGAAGAACGACACGGTCTTCGGCAACAACGAAACGCTGAACGTCTGGATTCCCTACACCACGGCGCTGTCGCGCGTGCTGGGCCAGCAACACCTGAAGAGCATCACGGTGCGCGTGAACGACGCGTCGCCGCCGGCCGCGGCCGAGCAGGCGATCACGCGGGTGCTGATGCGCCGCCATGTGGTGAAGGATTTCTTCGTGTTCAACACGGACGCGATCCGCAAGACGATCGAACGCACGACGGCGACGATGACGCTGCTGGTGTCGCTGATTGCGCTGATTTCGCTGATGGTGGGCGGCATCGGGGTGATGAACATCATGCTGGTGTCGGTCACCGAGCGCACCCGGGAAATCGGGGTGCGCATGGCGGTGGGCGCGCGCCGCAGCGACATCATGCAGCAGTTCCTGATCGAGGCGGTGCTGGTGTGCCTGATCGGCGGGGCGGTGGGCATTGCGCTGTCGCTGGGCCTGGGCGTGCTGGTGGCGAAAGCCACGGGCGGCTCGTTCCGCATGATCTATTCGACGGCGTCGATGGTGGCGGCGTTCACGTGTTCGACGCTGATCGGCGTGCTATTCGGCTATTTACCGGCGCGCAATGCGGCGCGCCTGGATCCCGTCGAGGCCTTGGCCCGGGAATGAGGACGATGAAAGCTGTTTCCCTGATCTACAAACCCGCCGCGCTGGCCTTGGCGCTGGCCCTGTCGGGCTGCGGCGGCCTGCTCAAGACCGAGTACCAGGCGCCCGAGACGCGCGCCCCGGCGGCCTGGACCTACGCGTCCGATGCGGCAGCACCGATGGCGCCGGCCGCGGCGCTGGCGGTTGGCGGGGCGTGGTGGCGCAATTTCAATGACCCGGTGTTGAACGGGCTGGTGGAAGGCGCGCTGGCGCGCAACAACGACCTGGCCGCGGCGGCGATCCGGGTGCGCCGGGCGCAATACCAGGCGGGCCTGGCCGAAGACCAGCTGATTCCGCAACTGACGGGCAACGCCAGCGTGACCCGCTCACGCAATTTCTACGGCGACCGCGCAATCACCCGCGCGAACGGCACGGAACTGTCGATCGGCTACGAGGTGGACCTGTGGGGCAAGCTGTCGCGCCAGCGCGATGCGGCGGACTGGGAAGCGCTGGCTACCGAGCAGGACCGCCAGAGTTCGGCGCTGTCGCTGGTGGGCACGACGGCGACGCTGTATTGGCAGACGGCGTTCATCAATCAACGCATTGCGAGCAGCCTGGAAAGCATCGCATACGCGCGCCGGACGCAGGACCTGGTGCGGGCGCAATATGCGGCGGGTGGGGCGTCGGCGCTGGAAGTGGCGGAAGCGGAGCAGACGGTGGCCAGCCAGCAGGCGGCGCATGCGCTGTTGGTGCAGCAACGTGTGGAATACGTGAATGCGCTGGCGATCCTGTTCGACGGCCCGCCGGACCGCACGATGGCAGATCCGCCGCGGCTGCCGCAATATCCGCTGCCGCAGGCGCGGGCAGGGGTGCCGGCAGAGCTGCTGGGACGCCGGCCGGATCTGCGGGCGGCTGAACTGCGGCTGCGCGAGGCGTTGTCGAATGTGGACGCGGCGCGGGCAAGTTTCTATCCGACGCTGACGCTGACAGGCTCGTTGGGAACGAGCAGTCCGACGCTGTCGAACATTCTGCAAAATCCGGTGGGGGCGTTGACGACGGCGGTGACGTTGCCGTTCTTGCAGTGGAATCGGCTGGGGTTGAACCTGAAGATTTCGCGGACGGAGTTCGATGAGCGGGTGGTGACGTTCAGGCAAGCGCTGTATCAGGCGATGGCGGATGTGGAAAATGCGTTGTCGAATCGGACGCAGCTGCGGGTGCAGGGGGAGCAGCTTGAGGCATCGTTGAAGGCGGCTCGGGAGGCTGAGCGGCTGTATGAAGTTCGTTATCGGGCGGGGTCTGTGTCGTTGCGGTTCTGGTTGGATGCGCAGGAGAAGCGGCGGGGGGCGGAGATGGCTCGGGATGAGAATGTGTTGAATCGGTTGGTGAATCAGGTGAAGGTTTATCAGGCATTGGGTGGGGATGATTCTTTTTCTGCTACGAATGTGGAGTAGTAGGTTTACTTTTATGGTGTTTGGTTTGCTGGGGTGTTGGTGCTTGCATGAGGGGGGCTTCGTAGGTCGCCCCTGGCGGGGGTGGCTTGCGGAGTGGGCGCCCACGATTGCGGTCCGGAGCCTTCGCTCCGGACTTCCCCCTCGTCATCGTCGTACGCCTTCGGCTCCCTTGTATCTTGAGCCCTGGGATGGTTAGCTACCATTCCACGAGAGACAGGTGAGTTTCTGCGGCTCCCTTAGGTGCCTGACCCTGTTCTGAAGACTAAACCCCTGTCTCTCACC